>DASYLG010000424.1:0-18096 GCA_036009685.1 Iamia sp.
GACGAGTTCGACCTGCCCCCGCTGGCCGTCGAGGACGCCATCACGGCCCACCAGCGCCCGAAGCTCGAGGTGTACGGCGACGTCGTCTTCGTCGTGCTCAAGCCGGTCGACTACATCGACCACGAGGAGATCGTCGAGGTCAGCGAGCTGGCCCTCTTCGTCGGCCCGACGTTCGTCGTGACGGTCCGCCACGGCGAGAGCACCGTGCTCGGGAGGGTCCGAGCCGAGCTCGACGACGGGTTCGGCACCCAGGCCTGCAACCCGTCGACCGTCCTCTACCGGGCGGCCGACCTCGTCGTCGACGGCTACGAGGAGGTCATCGAGCTGGTGGACGACGACGTCGACGAGATCGAGGCGCAGGTGTTCGGCTCCGGCGAGGCTGACCACTCCGAGCGCGTCTACAAGCTGAAGCGGGAGATCGCCGAGTTCCGCCGCTCGGTCGGGCCGCTGGCGCCCGCTCTCGAACGGCTGGCGAAGGGCGCGGTGCCGGGGATCGACCCGGCGCTGGCCCACTCGTTCCGCGACGTGCACGACCACCTCCTGCGGACGGCCGACGCCATCGAGGGCCATGACCGGCTGCTGACCGACGTGCTGCAGGCCAACCTGGCCCGCGTCGCGGTCCGCCAGGCCGAGGTGGGCGTGCGCCAGAACGAGGACATGCGCAAGATCTCGGCCTGGGCCGCCATCGCGCTGCTGCCCACGGCGGTCGCCGGGGTCTACGGGATGAACTTCGACCACATGCCCGAGCTGCGGTGGCGCTACGGCTACTTCACCGTCCTCGCCGCCATCGCGGTGGCGTGCGCCGCCCTCCACCGCCAGTTCCGCAAGCGCGGCTGGCTGTAGACGAGACCGGCCGACCGGCGTTCAGGCGGCGACGCGCTCGGTGTACAGCTGGAGGAGGCCGGTCCACCCGGTGGGTCCGTCGAAGACCCCGCGCAGGGCCACGGCTCGGTCGCCCAGGGCCTCGAGCCCGCGGTGCTCCAGGTCGATCCGCGTCGTCTCGGGACCCTCGTCGGTGAAGCGCACCTCCACCTCGGTCCGCAGGTCCGGGTCGTACTGCCAGTCGGCGTCGAGCTGCCACGTGAGGACGACGCGTGATGGCGGCTCCCACGCCGCGACCGCACCCCACTCGCACTCGGTCCCGGTCTTTCCCCGCTCGAACCAGCGGCCCCCGACCCGGGGTTCGATGACGACGGTGTCGAGCGGCTCGTCGCCGATCGAGTGCTCCTTGTTCCACCAGCCGCCCATGCCGGCGGTGAAGACCTCGAAGGCCGTCGCCTGCGGTGCGGCCACGGTGATCTGCTTGCGGACGGGCTCGATGCTCATGTCGTCTCCTCGTGGGCGTGCTCTGCGGCTCGGGCGAACGCCTCGAGCGTCTCGTCCCAGAACTGGTCCAGGTAGGCCCGGAGCTCGGCGATCCCCCGGGGGTCGACGCGGTACAGCCGTCGGTTCCCCTCGGGCCGATCGATCACCAGGCCGGCGTCCTTGAGGACGCGGAGGTGCTGGGACACCGCCGGCCGGCTGATCGGGAGCTGGAGGGCGAGGTTGCCGACGGACACCGGCCCCTCGGCGACCAGCTCGAACACCGCTCGTCGCGTGGGATCCCCCAACGCTGTCAGCACTGCTCCGTGTTCGGGCACCTCGGTAAGTTACGACTTACCAAGATGGAACACAAGCCCTCAGCTGCTCCAGTCGGCCGCCAAGGTCTCGAGCAGCTGCACGCCGGCGGTGGACTCGCACTCGAAGACCATCGCCCCCATGTAGCCGTTGGCCTTCAACCAGGCGATGTCCGCAGCGGGATCGCCCGACGGGTTGCCGGGCGAGAACCCGAGCGAGAGGTGGGCGGAGGGCATGAACGGCGTGTACTGCGGCAGGCGGTACTGCGGGTCGCCGCCGTAGCTCATCTCCCAGCCGTAGTCGAGGTTGGCCCCGAGCGTGTTGCCGTTCCAGTTCGCCTGGAACGTGCCGATGTCCTGCCACAGGGCCTTGGTGATGAGGGCGGTCGGCATGAGCTGGCGCATCAACGTGGTGACCATGGCCAGCGACGTGTCGTTGGGGGTGCCGCTGCTGTACTCGTCGTCGATGTCGATGCCGTCGAGGCCGTAGGCGTCCACGATGTCGGTCTGGAGGTACTGGGCGAAGTCCTGCGCGTCGCTCTGCGAGGTGAACTCGGACCAACCCACCGGGGCGTGGCCGTTCATCACCGTGAGCAGCACCTTGATCCCCGCCGTCTGGAGGACCTTCACCGACCCGTCGTCGAGCACGTTCTGGATGTTGTCGTTGAGCGGCTTCGTGGTCGGTGGATCGTTGTTCTCGGCCCGGAGGTAGGGAGGCTGGTCGGCGGCGTAGTTGCCGGCGAACAGGCACACCACGTCGATCATGGGGCTGCCGTCGGGGTTCTGCAGGGCGGCGAGACCCTGGAGCTGCGCCGATGACTGCGGTGAGATGTAGGCGGTCATGAAGCCGTTGGACATGTCTGGGTCCTCCCGATGGCGGTCAGCCACGCCGGAGAATAGTCCTCCGGGTCGCACCATGTAGATGGTCACCGTGTGAAGCATTGGCGTCACCGCTGCGCTCGTGCCCGACAGGGCCTCAACGTCGCCGCGGACCGACCGATGGGTCGGGAGCCGAATCGGTCGGCGCGTGACGAAACGGACGGGACGTGGCCTCGGGCGCCGATCGAGCTGGAGGAGCAGAGGACCAGGGCACCGAGGGCAGCGCGTTCCATCGCCTGCGCGCCGCGCTGCCGCGCGGCGACACGGCCACCCCCGAGGCGACGGCTGCCCGCCAGCGCCTGGTGACGCAGATCCTCTGCGCCCACGTGGTCGGCCTGTTCGGCTTCGGCCTGGTGCGGGGGACGCCGCTGGGCCACCTCGTCGCCGAGATCGCCGTGCTGGCCCTCCTCGTCTTCGCCTCGGTCCAGTCCGCCGTCCTCGGCCCGACGGCCCGGGCGGCGATCTCGGCCGCCGGCCTCATGGTCTGCTCGGCCCTGCTGGTCCACCTGTCCGGTGGGGCCATCGAGGCCCACTTCCACTTCTTCGTGATGGTGACGGTCATCGCCCTCTACCAGCACTGGGTGCCCTTCCTCGTGGCCATCGCCTTCGTGGGGCTGCACCACGGGGTCATCGGGGTGCTGGCGCCCGAGGCCGTGTACGACCACGCCGCGGCCTACCACTCGCCGCTGACGTGGGCGCTGATCCACGCCGCCTTCGTGCTGGCCGCGTGCGCCGCCCAGGTCGCCTTCTGGCGCATCGCCGAGGAGCAGCACGACCGGGCGCTCGAGACGCTGGCCGCCAGCGAGCGGCGCTTCCGCGCCCTGATCGAGCACTCCCTCGACGCGGTCTGCATCGTCGCCGCCGACGGCCGGGTCCTCTTCGAGAGCGACGCCGCCCAGTCGGTGCTGGGCTTCGCCCGGGGCGAGCGCGAGGGGGCGTCGGGCTTCGCCTTCGTGCACCCGGACGACCACGCCGCCGGCCAGCACATCCTCGCCGGCGCCATGACCGACCACGGGGGGACGGCAGCGGGCCAGATCCGGGCCATGCACGCCGACGGCGAGTGGCGGTGGGTCGACGCCTCCGCCACGAACCTGGTCGAGGATCCCGACATCGGCGGCATCGTCGTCAACTACCGCGACGTCACCGAGCGTCGGGTCCTGGCCGAGGAGCTGGCCCACCAGGCGACCCACGACCCGCTCACCGGGCTGGCCAACCGGACGCTGTTCCTCGACCGTCTGGAGCTGGCCCTGCACGACCCGCAGGCGGCCGGGCCCCTCGGCGTGCTGTTCATCGACGTCGACGACTTCAAGATGGTCAACGACGCCCTCGGCCACATCGCCGGCGACGGGCTCCTCCGCGAGGTGGCCCAGCGCCTGTCGGCCGCGGCCCGGCCCCAGGACACCTGCGCCCGTCTCGGCGGCGACGAGTTCGCCGTGCTGATGGCCGCGCCCGTCACGGTGGCCGACGCCCGCTGCGTCGGCGACGCCATCCTCGGGGCGCTGCGCCGGCCCATCGCGGTCGAGCTGGACGACGGCGTCACCGTCGCGGCCAGCGTCGGCATCGTCGTGAGCGGCGGTGGCGAGTCGGCCGAGCAGGTCATGCGGAACGCCGACCTGGCCATGTACGAGGCCAAGCGGGCGGGCAAGGGGCGCTATGCGCTGTTCGAGGACGGGATGCTGAGCGCGGCGATCGACCGCCTCGCCCTGCGCGAGGACCTGCACCGCGCCCTCGACACCGACGAGCTCATCAACGAGTACCAGCCCATCTTCGACCTGGCCACCGGCGACGTCGTCGGGGCCGAGGCCCTCGTCCGCTGGCGCCACCCCACCCGGGGCGTGCTCCAGCCGGCGGCCTTCATCGCCCTGGCCGAGGAGAGGAGCGACCTGATCGTCGCCCTCGGTCGCGCCGTCCTCGAGCGGGCGTGCCGGGCGGCGGCGGAGTGGCCGACCGATCGGCGCCTCACGATGAACGTCAACCTGTCGGCCCGCCAGGTGCACGAGCCGGGTCTGGTGGCCACGGTCGAGCGGGTGCTGCGGGACACGGGCCTGCCGGCATCGCGGCTCACCCTGGAGATCACCGAGTCGGTGCTGGTCGAGGACCCGCACCGGGCGGCGGCCACCCTCAGCGCCCTCAAGGACCTCGGGGTCTCGCTGGCCCTCGACGACTTCGGCACCGGCTTCTCGTCGCTCAGCTACCTCGCCGCCTTCCCCGTCGACGGGTTGAAGGTCGACAAGTCGTTCATCGACCCGCTGGTGGAGATGGGCGACGACGACCACAGCGCCGTCGTGGCCGCCATCGTCGACATGGCCCACCGCCTCGACCTCGAGGTCACGGCCGAGGGCGTCGAACATCGCTGCCAGGCCGAGCGCCTCCTCTCCCTGGGCTGCACCCGGGCGCAGGGGTTCCTCCTGGGCCGGCCCCGGACGGCCGAGAGCCTGATGGACCTGCTCGCCAGCGACGTCGGCCCGAGCCTGACCCGGCCCCGCTGAGGGGTCGCGCCGGGCGCCGGCGCACCCGAAGCCACCCGTTCGCCCCCTCAGTTCCGCCGGCCGCGAGCCGACATGGGTTGGGTGGAGGTGGAGCGACCAGGACTCGCGGACGCGTCGGCTCGTCACCTGTTCGTGACGGCCGGCGGGGCGGTCGCGGCTGGTGTGGTCGGGCTGGCGTCGTGGCGCCGGCAGCAGGGCCGCGCCCGCCTGCGCCGGCGGTTGCGGGCCAGCGAGGACCAGGTCCGGCTGATCTTCGACGGGTCCCCGATCGGCATGGCGCTGGTGTCGCTGGAGGGCAGCTTCGTCCGGGTGAACCGGGCCATGAGCCGCAGCGTCGGCTACGGCGAGGGCGAGCTGGTCGGCGCCACCTTCGAGACGATCCGGCACGAAGCCGACCTGGTGCGGGACGACACCCAGGTGCAGCAGCTGCTCGCCGGGGAGATCGAGGGCTACGAGATCGACCGGCGGTACCGCCACCGCGAGGGCCACGAGATCTGGGCCCGGCTCAACGTCCACCTGGTCCGGACCGGGTCGGGGGCGCCGTCGCACTTCCTGGTGCAGATGCTCGACGTCAGCGACGAGCACGCCGCCACCGCCTCGCTGGCGGCCTCGGAGGCCCGGTTCACGGCCATGGTCGAGCACGGCTGCGACCTGATCGCCATCATCGACGCATCGGGTGAGCTGGTCTACGCCTCGCCCGCCTACCGCACCGTCCTGGGCTACGACCCGGCCACGCTGACCGGTCGCCCGCTCCTCGAGGACGTCCACCCCGACGACCTCGACGGCGTCATCGAGCTGGGTGCGGCCCTCACCGAGATGCCCGGCGGCAGCGTCACCGCCCAGTTCCGCTTCGCCCACGCCGACGGATCGTGGCGCTGGGTCGAGGCGACGATGACGAACCGGCTCGACGACCCCGCCGTCGCCGGGTTCGTGATCAACACCCGCGACGTGACCGAACGGGTGCTGGCGCTCGAGGTGGCCTCGCACCAGGCGGCTCACGATGCCCTCACCGGACTGCCCAACCGGGCGCTGCTCGAGGACCGGATGACCCAGGCCGCCACCGTCGCCTCCCGCCACGGCGAGCAGCTCGCCGCCCACTACGTCGACGTCGACCACATCAAGGACGTGAACGACACCTTCGGGCACCGCGCCGGCGACATCGTGCTGACCGAGGTGGCCGAACGCCTCCGGGCGGCGGCGCGCGACGACGACACCGTGGCCCGGCTGGGCGGCGACGAGTTCGTGGTGACCGGGACCGTCCCCCACGCCGCCGCCGCCGAGGCCCTCGCGGCGCGGATCTGCGCCGCCTTCGCCGAGCCCGTCGGCGGGGGCGACGGGCCCTTCGTGGCACTCAGCGTGAGCGTGGGGGTCGCCACCAGCGAGCAGAGCGACGGCCGCATCGGGCTGCTCGACGCCGCCGACCTGGCCCTGTACGAGGCCAAGTCGCAGGGCCGCGACCGATGGGTCGCCTACGACCCCGAGATGGGCCGCCACCCGCGCCACGGGGGCCACCGGACGCGCCTGTCGGCTCCGGTCCTCCCCGAGGGCTGACCGCGCACAGCGGAGAGGCCCCACCGGTGGTAGGCCACGGGGATGCAGCGGCTCACCGGGTTGGATGCCTCGTTCCTGTACCTGGAGACCCCGTCGTCCCACATGCACGTGGCCGGGTTGATGATCCTCGATCCGACCGACGTCGACGGCGGTGTCACCCTGGAGCGGGTCAAGGAGGTGTACGGGCAGCGGCTCCACCTCGCCCCGCCGTTCCGGCGCCGGCTGGCCGAGGTGCCGCTGGGGCTCCACCACCCGCTGTGGATCGAGGACCCCGACTTCGACATCGACTTCCACATCCGGTCCACCGCCCTGCCGGCGCCCGGCACCGACGAGCAGCTGGCGACCCTCGTGGGCCGGCTCGTCGCCCTCCCGCTCGACCGGTCCCGGCCCCTGTGGGAGGTGTGGGTGATCGAGGGCCTCGAGTCTGGGAACGTCGCCTGCCTCTCGAAGGTCCACCACGCCGCCATCGACGGGGCGTCGGGCAACGAGCTCACCGTCGCCCTCCTCGATCTCACCCCCGAGGTGGCCGAGCACGTGCCCACCGAGGAGTGGGAGCCCGACCGGGTGCCGACCGATGTCGAGCTGCTGGGCTACGCCGCCAGCTCGCTGGCCCGCCAGCCCTTCCGCCTGGCCAAGGCGGCGGCCCGTCTCCCGGGCACGGCCCTGGCCCTCCGGCGCCGCGACGGGGAGGCGCCCCGCCTGGCGCCGCCGCCCTCGCCCTTCGGCGCCCCGCGGACGTCGTTCAACACCGCCATCACCGGGCGCCGGTCCTATGCCTTCACCTCGCTCTCGCTGCCCTGGGCCAAGGCGGTCAAGAACGCCACCGGCACGACGGTCAACGACGTCGTCCTGGCGATGTGCGCCGGGGCCCTGCGGGGCTACCTCGACGAGCGGGGCGAGATGCCGGAGAAGCCGCTGGTGGCCATGGTCCCGGTCTCGGTCCGCAGCGACGACCAGCGCGACGCCCTCGGCAACCAGGTCAGCTCGATGCTGGCGTCGCTCGCCACCGACGTCGACGACCCCCTCGACCGGCTGGAGGCGATCCACGCCTCGATGGCCGGGGTCAAGCAGCAGCTCAAGGCCATCGGGGCCGACACCCTGGGCGACTGGGCCGAGTTCGCCGCCCCCGCCGTCGCCGGCCGAGCCGCCCGGCTCTACAGCCGGACGCGGATCGCCGACCGGCACCGCCCGCTGTTCAACGTCACCATCTCCAACATCCCCGGCCCGTCGTTCCCGCTGTACTCCATCGGCGCCCGCATGGTGGCCAACTTTCCCATCGGCCCGATCGCCGAGGGCGGCGGGCTCAACATGACGGTGATGAGCTATCGCGACAGCCTCGACTTCGGGCTGCTCGCCTGCCCCGACGTCCTCCCCGACGTCGACCAGCTCGCCGTGGGCCTGGGCGCGGCCCTCGACGAGCTGGTGGCGGCGACCGGCGTGGGCGACGACGAGGTCGCCGCCCTCACCCGCTCGGCCTAGAGACCGAAACGGCGACCCTCATCCACCTCTGGGGTGGACCAGGGTCGCAGTTTGGGAGGGGGGTGGGGTCAGGAGCCCTGGAAGGGGCCGTCCCGGGCATGGCCCAATCGCTGACTGGGTCAGCGATCGCGCGGTACGCTGGGTCCATGCCCGGGACCGTGACCCCGACCGAGGTGGAGGCGCTGCGGGCCTTCAACCGCACCTGGACCGCCACCGCCGGCCTCCTGCAGGCCGGGCTGCTCGACAGCCCGTACACGCTCACCGAGGCCCGGGTCCTCTTCGAGCTGGCCCAGGTCGGCATGGTCGACGTGGCCGACCTGCGGCGGGCCCTGGCCCTCGACTCGGGCTACCTCAGTCGCATCGTCCAGCGCTTCCGGGCCGACGGGCTGGTGGCCACCGAGCCCTCGCCCGACGACGGCCGGCGCCAGGTCGCCCGGCTCACCGCTCGCGGGCGGGAGGCCTTCGCCGACCTCGACCGGCGCTCGGTCGCCCAGGTCGACGACCTGCTCGCCCCCCTCGCCCCCGCCCGGCGGCGCGAGGTGCGTGCGGCCATGGAGACGCTCACGGCCGCCTTCGCCCCCGGCGGCGCCGAGGCGGGAGACGAGGTGCGTCTGCGCGACCCCGAGCCGGGGGACCTCGGATGGGTCGTCGGTGCCCACGGCGCGCTCTACGCCGAGGAGCACGGCTGGGACCTCACCTTCGAGGCCCTCGTGGCGCGGATCGTGGCCGACCACGTCGACGACCACGATCCGGAGCGGGACCGGATGTGGATCGCCGAGCGGGCCGGTCGCCCGGTCGGCTGCATCGCCTGCGTCCACGGCGACGACGCCGACACCGCCAAGCTGCGCATCCTCCTGGTCGACCCGGCGGCCCGGGGCCTCGGCGTGGGCGCCCGGCTGGTCGAGGAGTGCATCGCCTTCGCCCGCACCACGAGCGCCCGCCGCATGGTGCTCTTCACCGTCGATGCCCTGCACTCCGCCCGGCGGATCTACGAGGCCGCCGGCTTCACGCTCGTCGACTCCGCTCCCTCGGCCGGCTGGGGCGTCCCCGTCGTCGAGCAGACCTGGTCCCTCGACCTCTAGCAAACACGGTCAGTCCGCGTGCTGGCCCTCTTCGGGAGAGGTCTGATCGTCGCCCGTGGGGTCATCCTCCTCGACGAACGAGAAGGTGCCGTCGGTCTCCACGACACCGAAGGCCACGGTGGACAGATCTCCGCTCCCCAAACGGGTGAAGGGTCAAACTCCCGCCTCGCGGGTAGGGCCGGCGCCATGACCGGCTCGTCGACGTCGTCCGCCCGGGGTGGGGCGTGGGTGGGCTGCTCGGGGTGGGACTACAAGCCCTGGGCCGGGCCCTTCTACCCGACCGACGTCCCGGCCCGCCGGCGCTTCGCCTACTACGCCGAGCGCTTCCGCACCGTCGAGCTCAACGCCACCTTCTACCGGCTGCCGTCGGTCGAGACGGTCGAGCACTGGAGGGACCAGGCACCCGACGGGTTCCGCTACGCGGTGAAGGTCAGCCAGTTCGCGACCCACCGGCGCAAGCTGCGGGAGCCCTCGTCATGGGTGCCGAACCACCTCGACCGGATAGAGCACCTCGGCACCCATCTCGGACCCAACCTGCTCCAGCTCCCTCCCCGCTGGCGTCGGGACGTGCCCCGCCTCGCCGACGCCCTGGCCGCGCTGCCCCGGCGACTCCGCTGGGCCGTCGAGCTGCGCGACCCGGACTGGGTCCACGACGACACCTTCGCCTGTCTGGCCGACCACGGCGTGGCCCTCTGCATCCACGACCTGATCGACGACCACCCGTGGGTCACCACGACCGACTGGTCCTACGTCCGCTTCCACGGGCCCGACGCCACCCGCCACCCCTACGCCGGGCGCTACACCGGCCGGCGGCTGTGGCGCGTCGCCGACCGTCTGGGCGCGTGGCGAGACGGCGGCCGCGACGTCTACGCCTACTTCAACAACGACCAGGGGGCCCACGCCCCGGTGGACGCCGCCTGGCTCCGGGACCGTCTCGACTAGGGCATGTCCTGCAATTCGTCGATGGGCCCGAAACTGCGACCCTGAGCGGGCTCTTCGCCCGCTGAAGGTCGCAGTTTGCAGGTCGTTCCCGGAGGCGCCTCGCGGACTGGGTCGACCGTCCGGCATTCACAGGACAGGCCCTAGGCGCCGTCCTCGGGGCGGATGGCGGCGAGGAGGAGGGCGAGGACGGCGTCGCGCACGGTCTCGGGCTGGACGTCGGAGGACTCGGGTCGGTACCAGGCCACGAGGCCGTGGATCGTGCCCATCACGAGCCGGGTCAGGAGCAGCGGCTCGACGTCGCCGCGGGCGGCCCCCTCCCGCTGGGCGGCCGCGACCATGTCGGCGAGGGCCCGCTCGACCTGCCGCCGTTCGCGGAGGACCTCGCGGCTGGTCTCGCTGTTGGGCTTCATGGTGAGGATCAGGTTGCTGGCGGCCACGTCGCCGAGGGCGATGCGGATGGTGTGATCGAGGGCGGCGGCGAGACGGGCGCCGGCCGGCTCGGGGAGGGCGGCGGCGGCGTCGAGCCCGCTCCGGAGCTCGTCCAGGATGCGGTCGCAGATGTGGGCGAGGAGCTGGTCCTTGCTCGACAGGTGGTGGTACAGGCTCGACTTGCCCAACCCGGTGGCCGCGGCCAGATCGGCCATCGACGCGGCGTCGTATCCCTTGTCGAGGAAGAGGCGAGCCGCCGTCTCGGCGATGCCGTCGAGTCGAGCAGTCGTCGCCGTCGGCTCGGTCATGGTCCCTCCAGGATCGTCGCCCGCGATCTGCGTCCGACCCTGCCATCACAACAGATCGAGACGCGAGCCGCACTCCCTCTCGACAGCGCCTGTCATCGGACGCAGGCATTCGCATGACATCGCGCCTGGTCAGAGCGGTGTGGCGACGGCGGTCAGACCTGATCGCAGGAGAGGCGACGGCGGGTCATCCGAGGGCGGTCGTGCCCTCGGGGCGCCCGGCCGTCCAGCGCAGCTCGTCCGCCAGCCGGAGCTCGGGGTCGATCTCGGCATCGCCCGTCAGCGCCTCCAGCACGGTGAGGAAGCGGCGGACCTCGGCCACGTCGTGGACCCGGAGGATGACGCCGGGCCGGTTGCCCACGGCGGCGATGGCGGCCAGCGTGCCGGCCAGCCGCTCCTTGGGCCGGGTGAGGGTGAGGGCGCCGACGAAGTCCTTGCGGGACAGGGCCAGCAGCAGTGGCCGGCCCGCGGGATCGACGGCATCGAGGGCGCGCAGGACCTCGACGGTCTGGGCCGGTGTCTTGGTGAAGTCGGGCCCGGGGTCGATCACGATGGCGTCGTCGGCGATGCCGACGGCGCGGGCCTCGTCCACCTTGGCGGCGAGGAAGCGGCCGACCACGCCGACCACGTCGCCGTCGTACAGGTCGGTCGCCTGGAGCCGCTGCTTGGGGGCGGCGGCGGTGTGCATCACGACGATGGCGGCGCCCCGATCGGCCACGAGGGCGGCGAGGGCCGGGTCGCGCAGCCCGCTGACGTCGTTGACGATGTGGGCGCCCGCATCGAGGGCGGCGGCGACCACGGGCGGCTTGTAGGAGTCGATCGAGATGACGAGATCGGGCCGCTCGGCGGCGATGGCGGCCACGAGCGGGGCCACCCGCTGCCGCTCGACCTCGGGGTCGACCTCGGGGACGCCGGTGCTGGCCGACTGGCCGCCGACGTCGATCACGGCGGCGCCGTCGTCGGCCAGGGCGAGCGCCTGGGCGACCTGGGCGTCGAGCGCCCGGGCACCGGGATCGGAGAACGAGTCGGGGTTGGCGTTGACGACGCCCATGAGGACCGGCCGGGACAGGTCGAGGGTGCGATCGGCGAGGCGGAGGCTCGAGCGGAGGGGCCGGAGGTTCACGTCGGTACGTTCGCACGCAGAGCGGTGAGGGCGCGCCCCACCCGGGCCACGACCTCGGGGTCGTCGGTGGCCCGGGCCAGCAGGATGGCGCCCTCGAGGGCGGCCACCACCAGCTCGCCGTCGGCCCCGAAGGCCGCGGCCCACGACGCCAGGGCCTCCCCCGCGTCGCGGCGGACCGCAGGGGAGGACGCCGAGACGTCCACGACGGCGGCGGCGACGGGGCAGCCGAAGTCGGTGCCCCGCGCCCGCAGCAGGGCGGCGTAGCCGGAGAAGGCGGCGGCCACGTCGCCGGCGGCCTCGGTGGCGGCGAGGACGTCGGCCCCGTTGCGCTGCACGACCTCGCGCACCAGCTCCTCCTTGCCGCCGGGGAAGTGGTGGGAGAAGACGCCCTTGGTGACCCCGGCCCGGGCGCAGACATCCCCGATCCCGGCGCCGGTGACGCCCCGCCGGCGGAAGATCCCGGTCGCGGCCCGGACGATGGCCTCCCGCGTCGCGCCCCTCGCACTCACAGGGCGAGGGTGGGGGCGGCGGCCAGGCCGGTGGCGGCGACGATCTTGGCCCGGAGGGCGCGGACGTCGGCGCGGGGTCGGCCGGCGATGGCGGTGGCCAGCTCGAGCGCCAGGGCGACCGCCCCGCCCTCGCCGGCGACCCGGTTCACCAGCCCGACCCGCTCGGCCTCGTCGAGCTCGACGCGCCGGGCGGTGAGGCACAGCTCGCGGGCCAAGGCGCCCCCGACCAGCTCGCGCAGGGGGCCGAACAGCGGCACCGCGAACTCGAGCTCGGGACGGGCGAACCACACGCCGGGCTGGGCCACCCGCAGGTCGCACAGGGTGGCCAGGTCGAACCCGCCGGCCAGCGCCGGGCCGTTGAGGGCGCACACGATCGGCACCGCGCTGCGGAGCACGGAGTGGTGCATCCGATCGCTCGACGCCCACGTCGTCATGCCGAGGGCCGGGTCCTCGACCGATGCGCCCAGCTCGGCCAGGTCGAACCCGGCGCAGAAGTGCCGGCCCGACCCGGTGAGCACCAGGACCCCGACGTCGTCGCGGGCGCCGAGCAGCTCGACCGCCTCGGCCAGCGCCACCCGGAGGGCCGCCGACAGGGCATTGGCGGCCTCGGGCCGGTGGAGACGCAGCAGGTGCACGCCGTCGCCCCGGTCCTCCACCTGCAGCTCGTCGGTCACGGCCGACAGAGTAGTACGACCGTACGAGTCAGGACGGGCGGGCCGGGACGGTGTCGCGCTCGCGGACGGCCAGCTCGACCAGCCGGCTCGCCTCCTGGGCCTGGGCCACCGCCACGGCGGCGGCGAAGCGCTCCTGGGCCCGCTCCTCGTCGCCCTCGACCCGGGCCAGGACGCCCTCGCCGATGAGGAGGTTGACCTCGCCCCAGCGCTCGCCGAGGGTCTCCATCTCCCGCCGGGACTCGACCAGGGCCTGCCGGGCCTCGTCCCGCCGGCCGTGGAGGGCGAGCTGGTGGCCCATCGAGGCCTGGAACATGGTGAGCCCGGAGCGGCCGCCGACGCCGGTGTAGAGCGCCTTGCCCTGGGCGAACCGGTCGAGGGCCTCGTCGACCCGGCCGCGCCAGGCGAGCATCACCCCCCGGTGCATCAGCACCTGCCCGCTCCAGAACGCGAACTGGGACTGCGGATCGGCCTCCATGCCCGTGTCGGTGAAGCGCTCGGACTCGGCCATGGCCCCCACCGACAGGGCGGTGGTGGCGGCGAAGCCGCAGACCGAGCTGACGACGAAGCGGTCCGGGGTATCGGCGATCATCCGGTCGTAGCGGTCCCACGCCTCCTCGAGCGGGAGGTCACCGTGGGCCACGTGGTTGAACAGCCAGAAGCAGCTGGTGACGAGCAGGCGCTCGAGGGCGAAGGCGTCCGACGGGGGACCGGCCTGGTCGTAGTGCCCCATGGCCTCGTCGAGGCGGCGGGTGGCCAGGCCGATCTCGCCCCTCATCCACGCCACGATGGCGGTCGACTCGGTGGAGTCGCCCCACGCCGCCGGATCCTCGTCCTCGGCCGTCAGGGTCACGAAGTCGCGCGAGCGGACCTCGGCCTCGGCGATCCGGGTCGACGTGGCCAGGGCCGAGAACTCGAACCAGGCGATGTCGAGGAGGGCCCGGCGCTGGCCCGTCCGGTGCGCCAGCTCCTTGGCCCGCTCCATGACGTCGGCCGTCTCGACCCCCTGGAAGTAGCGCAGGGCGCGGGCCACCTCGAGCAGCCGGATGATGGCGGCCAGCTCGGCGGCGTCGTCCTCCGCCGACGAGCCGGTGGCCCGGCGGAGCTGGACGGCCTTGGCCAGCAGCTCCTCGGCGGCCGAGTACGCGACCCGGTGGAGGGCGACCTCGGCCGCCTGCTCCAGAGCGGCGGCCGCCCGCTTGCCGACGCCGACGGGCGCCGCCCGCCAGAGGTGGTCGGCCAGGATCTCGGCATCGTCGACGCCCGCGCCCCGGGCCTCGATGGCGTCGGCCACCTTGAGGTGGACCCGGGCCCGGCGCAGCGAGGTCATGTCGTCGACCAGGACCTCGCGGACCAGGGCGTGGTTGAAGCGGAGGTGGCCGGGGCGATCGTCGACCTCGACCAGGAGGCGGTGGGCGACGGCGGGGTCGAGGGCGTCGAGGGCCCGGTCGAGGTCGAGCGTGGCCGCGCGGGCCAGGAGCGCGATGTCGACGTCACGCCCCAGGACGGCGCCGACGCCGATCAGCTCCAGGGTGGCGTCGGGCAGACGGGTGAGACGTCGGCGGATGACGTCGCCGACGGTGGCGGGGACCTCGCCGCCGAGGTCGCCCTCGTCGTCGAGCAGCCGGGCCAGCTCGAGGGCGTAGAAGGGGTTCCCCTCGGCCCGGGCGTGGATGGCGGTGGCCACGACGGGCTGGACCTTGCGCCCGCCGACCCGGCTCAGGATCTCGGCCGTCGCCACGGGGGCCAGGCCCTGGAGGCGCAGGCGTCGGCTGCCGGGCCGCCGGGCGACGGTGGCCAGGGCATCGGTGACGGCGTCGGTGCGGCCCACCTCGAGCTGGCGGAGCGTCGCCACGATCAAGACGCCGGCCGGCAGCCGGCCGGCCAGGTGTCCGAGCAGCTCGAGCGAGGCGGCGTCGGCCCACTGGAGATCGTCGAGCAGGACGGCGACGGGCCGGGTGGCGCCGACGGCGGTGAGCACCTCGGCGACGGCATCGAAGCGCTCGTACTGGACGGCCCCAGCCGTGACGGCGGCGGCGGCCCCCGTCCCGGCGGCGGCCCCGCCGGAGAGCAGCTCGCCCAGCTGGGCCGGTAGGTCGGGCAGGGTGGCGGCGAGAGCCCGCAGGGGTGCCAGCCACGGCCACAGCGCCGGGGCGGCGCCGCCCTCGTCGCTCCGGCCCCAGACGGCGGCCCCGCCCTGGGTGGCGACGTGGGCCCGCAGCTCCTCGACAAGCCGGGTCTTGCCGATGCCGGGCTCGCCCTCGACCACGACGATGCGGCCGTCGTGGGCCGACTCCTCGAGCGCGGCCCGCAGCTCGTCCCACTCGGTTTCGCGGCCGACCAGGGGGGATTGCACCAGCGTCGCCCCACCGACACCAGGGGGTGGGAGGACGGCGGCCGGCGCGGCGACGCCGGGCCCGTCGTCGGGCGCCGGGGCCGGGCCGGCGGGCGACGGCAGGGGCACCGGCGCCAGGGTGGGGTCCTGGGCCAGGATCGCCGTCTCCAGGTCCCGGAGCTCGCGGCTGGGCTCGATGCCGAGCTCCTCGCGCAGGGTCCGCCCGGCGTCGGACAGGGCCCGGAGGGCATCGGCCTGGCGTCCGGCGCGGTAGAGGGCGAGGCCCAGCTGGGCCTGGAGGCGCTCGCGCAGCGGGTGGGCCGCCACCGCCTCGGCCAGCTCGGCGGCCACCGCGTCGTGACGCCCGACGGCGAGGTCGGCGTCGAAGCGGTCCTCCAGGGCGGCCAGCCGGCGCTGGTCGAGCCGGGTGGCCAGCCCGCCGAGCGACTCGACGTCGGCGAACTCGCCGAGGGCCGGTCCCCGCCAGAGCCCCTCGGCCTCGACCAGGGCGGCACGAGCCCCGACCGGGTCACGGGCATCGAGCAGCTCGCGGCCCCGGTCGGCGAGGGCCTCGAAGCGCACGTGGACCACGTCGTCCGGGGTGACGTCGAGGCGGTACCCGGCGTCGTCCCAGACGACCGTCGTCGACCCGAGGTGGGACCGGAGACGGGAGATGTAGCTCTGGAGCGTCCCCGCCGCGGTGGCGGGCGGGTCGTCGCCCCAGATGGCGTCGATGAGCGCCTCGGCCGTGACCCGCCGGCCGACCGAGACCAGGAGGACGGTGAGGACCAGCCGCAGCTGGCGGCCGGACACGACGACGGGCGTGCCCTCGTCGTCGGCCACCTGCAGCGGACCGAGCAGGCTGTAGCGCACGGTCGACGACACCTCCCCGGCGGCGAGCGGGCTCGCTCGGAGCACGCGGACCCGACCGCGTGCCCCATCTTCTGGACGCACCACGCTACCCCGGCGGATCGGTGCGGTCGGCACGCTCGGCGAGTCGACCAGGGCGAGCACGGTCACCGCCGGCTCACGGGGACGGCGGTGTCGGGGCCGACGCCCTCGGCGATCCGGGCGCAGGCGTCGAGGAGCTGGTCGACGCCCGCCGCCCCGCCGAGCCTGAGGACGACCTCGTCGGCGCCCGCCCGCCGGGTCGCCTCGACGTCCACCACCACCTGGTCGATCGTCCCGTGGTACGTCGCCCGGCCGGGCCCGAGCGGGCGCTCGGCCAGCTCGATGTCGGCCCGGACCACCAGACGCAGGGCGTCGGCGTCGCGCCCGTGGCCGGCGGCCCGGTCCCGCAGGTCGGCCCACATCGGGCCCAGCGCCTCGATCGGCACCCCGGCCGGCATCCAGCCGTCGGCCCGGCGGGCCACCCGGTCCCGGCCACTGGCGGTGGAGGCGGCCAGGAGCACGGGGGGACGGGGTCGCTGGACGGGACGCAGGTCGGCGGGCGCTCCCACCCCCCAGTGGGAGTCGAGGACGTCGAGCAGGTCCTCCAGCCCACCCTCGTCGCCCACGGACCGGTCGGCGGTCGGCTGCTCGTCGTCGGGCCCACCCACCCCGAGCCCCACGTCGATCCGCCCGCCGCTCAGCACATCGAGGCTGGTCAGGGCCCGGGCCAGCACGGCCGGGCGGTACCACGGGGCGACCAGCACTCCGCTGCCCACCCGCACGCGGCTGGTCACGGCGGCGATGGCGGCCATGACGGCGATCGGGTCCAGCGTGCGCCGAGGCGCGGTGCGGATCGGGAGCCGGTCGACCACCCAGATCGAGGCGTAGCCGAGCTGCTCGGCGGCCACAGCCACGGAGCGGACGGCGGCGGGGTCGGCGAGCGGTCCGAGCTGGGCGCTCTGGATGCCGATGCGCATGGGAGGGTCCTCCGGGAGGGCAGGGGGGTGGGACCCTGCCGTTCTCCCACGGCGCGCTCGACGCCCGCTTGACGTCCGCTTGGTGTGCGGCGCCGTCAGGAGGAGGTCACGGCAACGGCGTCTGGTCCTCCCGGTACCGGAGGGGGACGACGTACCAGGTCAGCCCGGCGATGGCCACGACGGCAGGGCCGATCCACCGGGCCGGCGAGTCGGAGAAGGCCGAGTCGCCCACCACGTAGATGGCGCACCCGATGGCCAGGCCCAGGCACGCCGCCCCACCGAGGGCCAGCCGGTTGGCCGTCATGATCATCTCCTCCTTGATCCCGTCGCGGAACCGGAGGCGGTGGTGGACGGTCGGGGCGATCAGCAGGACTGACGCCAGCGCGGCCAGGGTGATGGCGGCCACGAAGAGCGACCGCGACTCGTCCCGGACCTGGGCGAACTTGTCCGAGAAGGGCGCCGTCAGCAGGAAGGCCAGGAGCACCTGGACCCCGGGCAGGGCGACCCGCAGCTCGCCCAGCAGCTGGTCGAGCTCGCGGTTCAGCCGCGCGTGCTCGCTCTCGGAGCCCCGGGGCCCGGGCCCGGAGCCGTCGTCCGGCTCGCTCCCCTCCGCCCGGGAGGCTGGCGCGGACTTCGACGGCATGGCGAGGCTCCTCTCGGCGGGCCGCTGCCCTACCCGTGGCGAGGGGCGGCACACCGCCACCAGCCGTTTCGTGGCCGGACCGGCCGGGGAGCGGCCCGCCGTGCGCACGACAGCGGCTCGACGGCGGTGGGAGGAGACGGCCGACGAGGCGGCGGGCTGCACCCGGTGCCCGCTC
>DASYLG010000425.1:0-5612 GCA_036009685.1 Iamia sp.
ATCTCCCCCGGCGGTGACCGGGTCGACGCCACCGTCGACGACATCGACGGCGGACGGGGCCTCGCCATCGAGGTCGACGGCGACGCTCGCGGCACCTACACCGTCGCCTACCGCGTCGTGAGCGACGACGGCCACACCATCAGCGGTTCGTTCGTGTTCCACGTCGGCGAGCGCACCGGCGCCGCCACCATCGACCAGTCGATCCCGTTCGCCACCTCCGCCGTCGGCGGGATCGGCCGCTGGCTGGGCTACGCCGGTGCGGCCGTGGCCGTGGGGGCCGCCCTGCTCCTCGCCCTGCTCCGTCGGGGCGATGCGACGGCCGCCGGTCCACCCACCGGCGCGGCCGTGAGCCGTCTCGGCACGCTCGTCGCCGCCGGGGCCGCCATCAGCGCGCTCGGGACCACCGCCGCCGTCGTGGCCCAGACGGCGACGACGACGGGCCGCTCGCTCGCCGGCGCCCTCTGGCTCGTCACCGAGGTGGCGGGCGACAGCCGGCCGGTCGCCGTCGCCCTGCTGCGCGCCGCCGTCCTGGTCGGGGCCGCCCTCGTCGGCGGGGCCGGCCGGGCCCGCCGGTTGCCGGCCGTGCTCGTCGCCACCGGAGCGGTCGTGGCCGCGGCCGGGCTCCTGGCGCCGGTGGCCGGCCACCCCTGGACCGCCGACCCCCGGGCCCTCGCCGTCCCGGCCGACGCCCTCCACCTGCTGGCGGCATCGGTGTGGCTGGGGCTCCTCGTCGCCCTCGTGGTGGCCGCCCCCGCCCTCCCCGATCCCGACCGCGCCGTCCGCCTCGTCTCCGGCTCGGCCCTCGTGGCGGCGGGTGTGGTGGCGGTGACGGGCACGACGTCGGGGTGGCTGCTCCTCGGCTCGATCGACGCCCTGACCGAGACGGGGTCCGGCCAGCTGGTGATGCTGAAGGCGGTCGGGTTCGGGCTCCTCGTGGCCCTGGGGTGGATCAACCGCACCCGCCTGGTCCCCCTGCTGAGCCGAGTCGTCGCTCCCGCCCCGGACGCCGCCGAGGGGGACGCCCCGACGGCCCGCCCCCGGGTCGCCGCCCGGGCACGGCTGCTCCAGCTCGTCCGGGCCGAGGTCGTCGTGGGTGCTCTGGTGCTGGCCGTGACCGCCGGCCTCGTCAACCAGCCCCCGGGCCGCGACACCCTCGCCCAGCCCTACGCCGACGTCCGCACGGACGAGGACCTCCAGCTGCGCCTCGAGGTCGAGCCGGCGCAGGCCGGCGACAACACGATGCACGTCTACCTCACCGACACCGGCGGCCGGCCGGTCCGCTTCGACGCCCTCGAGGTGCGCGTCTCCCGCCAGGGCATCCCCTCGCGCAAGCTCGACGGCGTGACCCCCATCAGCCCCGACCACGCCAGCGTCTACGGTGCCTCGCTCCCGACCCCGGGAACCTGGACGGTCGAGGTGACGACCGTAACCCTGTCGACCACCGCCCAGTTCTCCTTCGAGGTGCCCGTCCGATGAAGAAGCTCGCCGCCCTGCTGGGATCGCTCGCCGCCGTCCTCCTCCTCGCCGCCCCCCCGGCCGGCGCCCACGGAGGTCCGGGCGAGATGGAGATCACCTCGATCACCCGCTCCGGCGACGACGTCACCGTGACCGTCCACCTGATCTTCACCGGCGACGGCGACGGCGTCCCCGACGCCACGGTCACCGTGGTCGTGGACGACGGCCTGCCCGTGACCATGGAGCCGGGGGCCGAGGAGGGCGACTACACGGTGACGGTCCCGGCCGACGACGGTGCGGCCATCCGGGTCACCTCCGTCGAGCCCGCCACCACGGCCGAGGGCTCCGCACCGGCGGCCGGGGCCACCGAGACGACGGCGGGGTCGACCACCACCCCCGAGGCCAGCACCACCACCAGCGGGGAGGACCCGCCCACGACCCAGGCCCCGGCCGACACCGCCCCCGAGCCCAACGGGATCGACGAGGCGCCCGACGACGACGGCGGTGGCGGTGGCAGCACCGCCGTGCTCGTGGTCGTCGCCGTCGTGATCGTCGCCGCCCTCGGCGCCGCCTTCTACCTGCGCCGCAAGCGGCCCGGCCAGGTCTGAGGTCGATCGGTGAGCCCACTGCAGGCCCGCGACCCCAACGAGTCCGAGGACGAGAAGGAGGCGGCGCAGGCCGGCGAGGAGCTCTCGGTCCTCACCGAGATCGACCACATCGGGATCGCCGTGCGCGACCTGCCGGCCGCCCTCGACACCTACCGGGAGGCCTTCGGCGCCGTCGTCGAGGACCGCGAGGAGCTGGCCGACGAAGGGGTCGAGGTGGCCCTGCTCAAGGTGGCCGAGAGCTACATCCAGCTGCTGACCCCGACCCACGACGACTCCGAGCTGTCGGCCTTCCTCGAGGAGCGGGGCGAGGGGATCCACCACGTCGGCTTCCGGGTCGACTCCGTGGCCGACGTGCTGGAGGTGCTGGCGGCCCAGGGCCACGAGCTCGTCGACGAGGAGCCGCGACCCGGCAGCCGGGGCACCCTGGTGGCCTTCGTGCACCCCCGCTCCATGCACGGCACGCTCATCCTCCTCGTCGAGGAGTAGGAGCCGAGCCGCCCGGCGAGGCGACCCGGCAGCACGGTGCCCTGCTCTCCGAGGCCCTGCCGAGGAGACGACCGGTGCGACCCGGTGCTATCCCTGCCGGCCCTTCGGGCCGGACCTCCGGCCCCTGCCGTGCCCGCGGGCCTCGACCAGGCCGAGACGGGTGCGGAACCGACCCGCCCCCTCGACCTCGACGCCGGGTGGCAGCCGGGCCACCAGGCCCCTGTCGGAGGTCACCACGCTGAGGTCGGGCTCGGCCCCGTAGACCTCCTCGACCAGCTCGACGATCCGATCGTCGGCCGCGTCCCGTCCCGGCCGACGGGCGAAGTCGATGGTGAGGTTCCCCCCGGCCAGCTCGGCCAGCCGGGGTTCGGGCCGCCCGTCGAAGATCACGGTGACGGCGTCGTCGTGGGTGAGGACCCACTCGGCGATGACCTGGGTCAACCGAACGGCGGCGGCGGTCGGGTCGTTCCACCAGCCGTCGGCGCCCGCGCCCATCACGTTGTTGCCGTCGATCACCCAGAGCACGGGCTCAGTCGGCTCGGCCCGACACCGCCAGCCGCACACCGAGACCGACCGTGATCAGGCCTCCGGTGCCGGTCAAGGTGGAGAGCCGGCGGGGCGAGCGGGACAGCCAGCCCCGGGCCGTGCCGGCCATCAGGCCCCAGGCCCCGTCGGACACCAGGGCGATGGCGACGAAGATGGCGCCGAGGACCGCCATCTGCAGCGGGACGGGACCTCCGTCGGGATCGACGAACGGGGTGAGCACGGCGGCGAAGAAGACGAACACCTTGGGGTTGGCCGCGCCGACCACGTAGCCGTCGAGGAGCAGCCGCCGCCGCGTGCGGGGGAGCGGTGCCTCCTCGATCACGTGGGCCTGGTGCCGGTGACGGAAGGCCTGGATGCCGAGATACACGAGGTAGGCGGCACCGACCAGCTTGATGACCGTGTAGACGACGATCGACCGCTGGACGAGAGGCCCCAGCCCGGCGGCCAGGAGCGCCACCTGGGTCACGGCCCCTCCGGCGTTCCCGAGCACGGTCAAGATCGCCGCCCGTCGCCCCAGCGCCACCCCGCGGCTGATGACGAACAGGACGCTCGGACCGGGCACCACGATGATGGCGAAGGCCGAAGCCGCAAACGCCAGCAGGACATGGGTCGACACCATGGCGCCGAACCCTAGAGGTCAGGCGGTGCGGCGGAAGAGGGTGATCTTGTCCTCGCCGATCTGCTCGCGGAGCTCGGGATCGTCGATGCCGAGACCCTCCTCGGGGGCCAGGCACAGCACGCCGGCCTTGCCCTCGATCTGGTTCTGGTGGACGGCCAGCGCGGCGGCGCCGCTCTCCTCGAGGGCGTAGACCTTCGACAGCAGGGGCTGGATCTTGCCCTCGCACAGGAGCTGGTTGGCCGCCCACGCCTCCTTGTAGTTGGCGAAGTGCGAGCTGACGATGCTCTTGAGCTTCATCCAGAGGTGGCGGTTGTCGTACTCGATCATGTAGCCGCTGGTGGCGGCGCAGGTGAGGATCTTGCCGCCGCGGGCGGCGACGAACACCGAGGCGCCGAAGGTCGACCGGCCGGGGTGCTCGAAGACCATGTCGACATCGCGGCCGATCAGCCCCCGGATGTCCTTGCCCAGCCGGCGCCACTCCTTCTCGTCCTGGGTGTGTTCGTCCTTCCAGAACTGGTAGCCGGCGGCCTTGCGGTCGATCACGTGCTCGCAGCCCATGTCCTTCAGCAGCTGGGCCCGCTCGGGCGACGACACCACGCCGACGGGGATGCCGCCGCCGTTGAGGACGTACTGGACGGCGTAGCCGCCGATGCCGCCGGTGGCGCCCCAGATGAGGACGGCCTGGCCCTGCTTGATGTCGCCGGCGTGCTTGCTCACGATCATGCGGTACGAGGTCGAGTTGCACAGCGCGTTGCAGGCCGCCTCCTCCCAGGTGAGGTGGGCCGGCTTCGGCATCAGCTGGTTGGCCTTGACGACGGAGAGGTCGGCCAGCCCGCCGAAGTTGGTCTCGAAGCCCCAGATGCGCTGGTTGGCGGCGAGCATGGAGTCGTCGTGGGCCGACGCGTCCTGGTCGTCGAGGTGGTTGCAATGGACGGTGACCTTGTCGCCCGGCTTCCAGTTGCGCACGGCCGAGCCGACCTGGACGACGACGCCCGAGGCGTCGGAGCCGACGATGTGCTCGTCGCGGGCGTGGCGAGCGCCCCACACCGACTCGCGGCCCAGGCGGTCGAGGAACCCGAAGGTCGGCAGCGGCTCGAAGATCGACGTCCACACCGTGTTGAAGTTGATGGCCGAGGCCATGACGGCGACGTACACCTCGTCGGGCGCCAGCTCGGGGGTGGCCACCTCGTCGACGTGGAGCGACTTGCGGGGGTCCTTGTCCTCCGACTCCACCCCGTCCCACATCCCCGTCTCGGAGCGCTTGACGAAGGCCGCCCGGTACGACTCCGGCACCTTCAGCCCGGCGATCTCGTCGCCGGACGCACCGGCCTGGATGGCGTTCAGGATCTCCTGCATGGCCCGGGAGACTAGGTGCCGCCCGGCACCCTCCTCCAAGGCCGCCGACGTCAGCCGGGGCAGGGGTCGACGCTGAACGACCAGGACCCGGCGGGCGTGGTGGAGGTGCCGTCCGAGGCCTGCACCCGCCAGGTGTAGGAGCCCGCCGCGGCGAAGCCCCCGAGCGTCGCCCGGTAGCGACCTCCGGACAGGCTCATCGGGATGCCGGCACCGCCGCCGGGGCCGGTGTGGAACAGACGCACGGACAGAGTGCCGCCCGTGTCGTTGACGACGACCGACGCCACGGCGCTGTCGTTGTCGGGGTTGCAGGTGGTCTGGAACGAGGCCGGCGAGAGCTGGGGCGAGCTGATCGACGGGGCCGGGTTCGGCGCTGGCGGTGGGGGCGGGGTGGTGCCCGGCGGCGAGGTGACGATCCCTCCACCGCCGTCGGGCGTCGGCGCCGTCGGCCCGGCGGCGGGGCCTCCACTCCCGCCGTCGAGCGGCGGGGTCGTGGTGGATGGCCCCGGCCCGTTCGGGGTCGTACCCGGGATCGTCGAGGTCGA
>DASYLG010000426.1:0-6353 GCA_036009685.1 Iamia sp.
ATCACCTCGGCGAGGGGCTCGTCGGCCAGCTCGGCCAGCCGGGCGGTCCCGACGACGTTGGCACCGACCTGGGCATCGATGTCGCCCTGCCGCTCGTCCGGCGTCCGGGACGAGGCGACGAGCAGCTGGCGCACCTCGGAGGTGAACCGCATCGGCGGGACCCGGAACCCCTCCTGCTGGATCTCGGTGGCGTCGGCCGGGAGCGATCCCGGCGCGGCGCCGCCCAGGTCGGCGTGGTGGGCCCGGTTGGCGACCCACCCCGCCAGCCGGCCGTCGGCGGCGTGGCAGGGGGCGACGAGGGTGACGTCGTTCAGGTGGGTCCCGCCGGCGAAGGGGTCGTTGACGATCCACTGGGCACCGGGCTCGGGCTCGGGTCCGGCCACGGCGATGGCCGCCGCCACCGAGGCCGGCATCGACCCCAGGTGCACCGGGATGTGCTCGGCCTGGACCAGCAGCGTGCCGTCGGCGGTGAACAGGGCGGCCGAGCAGTCGGCCCGCTCCTTGATGTTGGGGCTGAACGCCCCCCGCCGCAGCACCGCCCCCATCTCCTCGGCCACCCCCGTCAGCCGGGCGATCAGCACCGCCAGCCCCGCCGGATCCAGCCCGCTCATCGCCGAACCGCCGTCGTTCCGTGTGCGGAAACCCACCGGACCGGTGGTTCTCCGCACACGGAACGGCATCTCACGACGCCACCCGGGTGAGGATCAGGGCACCGAGGGGGCCGGGGTCGGCTCGCCAGCCGGCGGCCACGAAGACGGTGCAGTCGGCCTCGGCGATCACGGCCGGGCCGACGGCCGCCACCCGGGTGACGGCGGGCAGGTCAGCGACCGCCAGTGGGGCGGGGCGGCGGGCGGTGGCCCGCAGGGCGACGACCTCGACGGGGGTGTCGGGCCGGGCGTAGCCGTTGCGGCGCTCGTGCTCGGCCGCGAAGGCGGCGACGGTGGGGACCCTCAGCTCGTGGCTCTGGCCGGCGTAGCGGCAGTCCAGCTCGAGCGCCACCTCGACCTCAGGTCGAGGGTCAGACTCACCATCGGACAGCCCTTTGACCAGGGCCTCCTCCGCCGCGGCGCCGAGCGATGCCAACGCCTCGTCCAACCCGGTGTGATCCGCGGGGGTGGGCCAGGACCGCACCTCGTCGTGCTGTTCGGCACCGCACAGGAGCCCCACGGCCGACAGGACACCGGCGCGGGGCGGGATGATCACGGTGTCCATCCCCAGGGCGTCGGCCAGGCCGCAGGCGTGGAGGGGACCGGCCCCGCCAAAGGCCACCAGCGCCAGCGGCCGGGGGTCGACGCCGCGGGCCACCGTGACGGACCGCACCGCCTGCTCCATGGCCGCCTCCACCACGGTGATGACCCCCTCCGCCGTCACCCCGGCGGCGTCGAGCGCGGCCCGGGCCGCCGAGAGCGACACCGGCCCGAGCCCCGGCAGCTCCATCTCGGCCGGGAGCCGGCCGGCCACCAGGTCGGCGTCGGTGACGGTCGGCTCGGTGCCGCCGAGGCCGTAGCAGGCCGGTCCCGGGACGGCCCCGGCGCTGCGGGGCCCGACGGTGAGGGCGCCGCCGGGGTCGACGGCCGCGATCGAGCCCCCGCCGGCGCCGATGGTGTGGACGTCGAGCGACGGCAGCCGGTCCGGCAGGCCGGCCACGACCCGCTCGCCCGCCGGCTCCGGCGCCCCGCCCCGCACCAGGCACACGTCGGTGCTGGTGCCGCCCATGTCGAAGGTGACGGCGTCGGGCCACCCGCAGGCGGCGGCGACCTCGGCGGCCGCCGCCACCCCTCCGGCGGGACCGGAGAGCAGCAGGGCGGCCGGCACGTCGGCGGCCCAATCGAGCGGCACCAGGCCCCCGGCCGAAGACATGACCACCACGGTGTCGGCGGCGTCGGCCAGGCCCCGCAGGTAGGTACGACACGGTGGGCGCAGGTAGGCGTTGACCACCGTCGTCACCGTCCGCTCGTACTCCCGGAACTGGGGCGACACCTCGTGCGAACAGGTGACATCGGCCCCCCGCTCCCGCAGGACGGCCGCCACCGCCTCCTCGTGGGCGGGGGCCAGGTCGGCGTGGAGCAGGCAGACGGCCACCGCCTCGGCCCCGTCGAGGTCGAGCCCGGCGGCGGCCGCGGCGTCGATGGCCGTGACCTCGGACCCGTCGGCCGCCAGGCGGCCGGCGATCTCGTGGCGATCGGCCCGCTCGACCAGCGGCGCGGGCCGGTCGGCGAAGGGGTCGTAGAGCGCCGGCCGGTCCTGGCGCCCGATCTCGATCAGGTCGGCGAACCCGGCGGTGGCCACCAGCGCCACCCGGGCGCCCCGCCGCTCGAGCAGGGCGTTCGTGGCGACCGTCGTCCCGTGGGCCAGCACCGCCGGGCGCTCGCCCCCGGTGACCGATGCCGTCCCGGCCCGCACCGCCTCGCCGGGGTCGGCCGGGGTCGAGGGGACCTTCACGACCGAGCCGTCGCCGGCCACCACGTCGGTGAAGGTTCCGCCCGTGTCGACGCCGACACGGGAGCGGGTACCGGGCGCGGACACGGCCCGAGCATGCCACCCGACCCGTTCTCGGCACGGAAAAGCTGGGCTATCGGTCACTTCCGTGCCGAGAACGCCGAAGGGGGTCATAGGGGAAGCAAGCGGTCATCCACCCGGTTGGGTGGGGTAGGCCCCACCTCCCCTGGGGAGCGCACCCCCGTGACGGATCCCGCTCACGAGCAGAGGATGGCCTCCGTCCCACCCCACCAGTCCCGTCGAAGGTCGACACATGAACCGCCACAGCCCCTCGGAGCGCACCAACGTCCTCGTCGCCACCGCCGGCCTCGCCGCCGTGCTGATGATCTCGCCGCTCTCGACCCTCGTGGCCGTGGCCGTCATCCTCACCATGCTCGGCATCGCCCTCACCTACCGCCTGACGGCCAACCCCCTCCAGGTCGTCCAGGCCGAGGTTCCCGTCGAGTCCCGCCCGCCGCGCCCGTCCCCCCGGCGCTGAGGGCCCCCGGGAGCTCCCCCCGCTCCTGGTCATCGCTGGCTCGGTCCGCACCCCCTCCCCCCCGGGTGCAGGACCGGGCCAGCGCCGCGTCCGGGCCCGGGGCGGAGGGCTGAAGCTCAGCGGGGGCGGTGGGTGGTCCCCTGGCCGGGCGTGATGAACAGGCCGCTGCCGGGCTCGATCAGGTCGGCGGTGTGCCAGGCCCCGGGCGGGTTGACGACGTACTCGCCGGGGCCGACCTCGACCACGGCGGTCTCGCCGTCGAGCTCCTGGTGGAGACGGAACCGCCCGCTGACGCACAGGACGACCTCCTCCCCCGCCGGGTGCACCTCCCAGCTGTCCCAGTCGGCCGTCATCTCGAACCAGGTGACCAGCCGCCCCTCGCCCTCGTCGGCGGCAAAGCGCTCGCCGTAGCCCTCGAGGTACTCCGGCGACCAGGAGAACCCCTCGAGCGGCACGGCGACCGCGCCGAGACCGAGGTGGAGCGGGGTCTTTGCGATGGCATGCGTCTGAGCGTCCATGTTCGGATCATCGCTCCGAGGTCCACGCCTCCGACGGGGCGATCCCGTCAGCCGGTCGTGGAGAGCAGGAAGGCGAGAGCGAAGCCGGCCACCGTGATGAGGCCGACCTCGGGGCCGGTGTCCTCGAAGGCCTCCGGGAGCATGGTCGAGGCCAGCATGGCGAGGATCGCCCCGGCGGCGAAGGCCTGGATCACGCCGATCAGGGTGGGCGAGGCGTCGCCGAGCAGGCCGTATCCGGCCGCCGCCGACACCGCCGTGAGGGCGGCCACGCCGAGCCACAGGGTCATGATCCATCCCGTCGAGCGGCCGGCCTTGCGCAGCCCGGTGGCGGCGGAGAGCGACTCGGGCACGTTGGACAGGAACACGGCGGCCACGACCGCCACGCCGACCCCGCCCCCGTCGAGGAGGGTGACGCCGATGGCGACCGACTCGGGGACGCCGTCGAGCAGCGCCCCGACGACGATGGCCGAGCCCGAGCCTTCCTCCTGCTGGCCGCCCGAGCGCTTGCGATCGCCACCGCCTCGGCGCGACACGATCACGTCGCCGACGAAGAAGGCGACCGCACCGCCGGCCAGGCCGAGGGCGACGGACGCGGTGCCTCCTCGGCGGAAGGCCTCGTCGGTGAGGTCGAAGGCGAGGGCGCTGACCAGGACGCCGCTGCCGAACGCCATGATCATCCCGATCACCCGGGTCGAGATGGGCAGCCACAGACCCAGGGCCGCGCCGATCAGGAGGGCGAACCCACCGACGAAGCCCCAGAACCCGGCCTCGATCACGTCGGGGGCACGATCACCACGTCGTCGGGGATGGACGACTCGAAGCGGACCGTCATCTCCCGGCCGTCGAGGGAGTCGCGGTCCCAGACCATCACGGCCAGGTCGGCGGCGCCCGCCAGCCAGGCGTCGCGGCGGTTGAGGGCCTTGCGCTGGTCGGCCACGTCGCCCGGGATCTTGCGCTCGAGCACGACCTCGGCCGGCGCCTGGGCCCGCAGGGCGAGGAAGCGGTCCCGATGGGCCCGAGCCATCTTCTGCTCCGGGTCCGGCCAGGGCAGCACGGCCACCCAGTCGACGCCGGCGCCGATGGCCGCCTCGCCGGCGAGGGCCTCGGTGCCCGGACGCAGGCCGGTCAGGACCTTCAGGTCGTCGTGGAGCTGGGCGTAGCCCGCGAACAGCTCGCCCAGGTGACGGCGGAGGACGGTGACGTCGTCGGGCAGGTCGCGCATCCCCCCCGCCACGAGCAGGGTGCCCTCGGGGATCCGGCCGTCGCGCCGCCGGCGCTGGGCGCGCCGCTCGGCCGGGTCGAGGTCGGCCAGCTTCGGCCGTGCTACTTCCGTCGAAGCCCCCCGTGGCGAGTCGGCCGGGCCCAGCTCGTCGGGCGCGGGCGGGGTGGCACCCGTGGCGTCGTCCTGCTGGAGGCTGGAGGCGACCGCCAGCCGGTCGACCAGGTCGTTCATGACGTCGCCGGAGTGGCCCTTGACCCACCGGGGGACCCCGAAGCGGCCGGCCTTGTGCGCCTCGATGAGCGGCTCCCACAGGTCCCGGTTGGCCACCGGCTGCTTGGCGCTGTTCCGCCACCCCCGCTTCTCCCAGCCCTTCCACCAGCCGTCGCGGAAGCAGTTGGCCACGTACGTCGAGTCGGTGACGATGTCGAGCTCGCCCTCCAGCATCTCGGTGGCCGACAGGGCGGCCTGGAGCTCCATGCGCTGGTTGGTCGTGTGCGCCTCGTGGCCCCGGGCCCACGCCCCATCGGGGATGGCCCAGGCCCACCCCCCGGGGCCGGGGTTCCCCGAGCACGCACCATCCGTGTAGACGATCGTCGGCGCAGCCATCGGTCCGAGCATCGCAGACCAGTTCGCGTGGGGTTCACACGGGTCCGGTGCGATCGAGGCCATCCGGTGCGAGAGTGGGGAGGACGGCCGCGATCCCCCCATCGGAGGCACCGAGCGCATGAGCGAGCGAAGCGAGCGAATCAGACGGCACAGGCCCTCTGGCGGCGGAGCTTGCGGAGCCGCCGGTGGTCATCGCCGGCCCGTGAGCGGCGAGGCGGCGGATGATCTCTCCGACAGGAGGCCGGGTAAGCGATGAGCATCAGCGACGACTTCGTCGGCGGGCTCCCCGACACCGACCCCGACGAGACCCGTGAGTGGCTGGAGTCGCTCGACGCCGTGGCCAGCGTCAAGGGCCGGAGCCGGGCCGAGTTCCTGATGCAGAAGCTCCTGGAGCGCAGCCACGAGCTCCAGTTCGGCATCCCCGCCCCGGTGCGGACGCCGTACATCAACACCATCCCGGCGGGCGAGCAGGCCCTGCGGTACTGGTTCCCCGGCGACGCCGCCATGGAGCAGCGCATCCGGGCCTACATCCGCTGGAACGCCGCCGTCATGGTCATCAAGGCCAACAAGGCGGCCGACGGCATCGGCGGCCACCTGGCCACCTACGCCTCGTCCGCCTCGCTCTACGAGGTCGGGTTCAACCACTTCTTCCGGGGCAAGGACGGGGGCCGGGCCGGCGACGCCGTCCACATCCAGGGCCACGCCGCCCCCGGCATCTACGCCCGGGCCTTCCTGGAGGGCCGGCTAACCGAGGCCCAGCTCGACAACTTCCGCCAGGAGGTCGGTGGCGGCGGCCTGTCGTCGTACCCCCACCCGCGGCTCATGCCCGACTTCTGGGAGTTCCCGACGGTGTCGATGGGCCTCGGCCCGATCAACGCCATCTACCAGGCCCGCTTCAACCGCTACCTGCTCAACCGCCAGATCGCCGACACCGGCAAGTCGAAGGTGTGGTGCTTCCTCGGCGACGGCGAGTGCGACGAGCCCGAGTCGCTGGGTGCCCTCTCCATTGCCGCGCGCGAGAAGCTCGACA
>DASYLG010000427.1:0-2086 GCA_036009685.1 Iamia sp.
CGGCCTCGACGGCGCCGGCGGCCAGGGCCCGCTTGCGGATGGTCTCGAAGTCGCCCCCCTGGCCGACGTCGACCGCCAGGGCGATGACCTCACAGCCCCACTCCTCGCCCATCCAGCGGACGGCCACCGAAGTGTCGAGCCCGCCCGAATAGGCCAGGACGACGCGTGCTCCCATCTGAATCTCCTTATTGCGCTTCGAGCCCGGCGAGGCGGGCCAGGCGGGCGGACACCTTCTGGCCCCCCTCGGGGGGACAGACGACCAGGATGGTGTCGTCGCCGGCGACGGTGCCGAGGACGTCGTGCAGACCGGCCCGGTCGAGGGCCGAGGCCACCACGTGGGCGGAGCCGGGCGGCGTCCGCAGGATGGCCAGGTTGGCGGAATGGTCCGCCTCGACCAGGAACTCGCCCAGCACCCGCTTCAGGTGGTCCTCCGGCGCCACCCGGTCCTTGGCCAGCTCGGGGATGGCGTAGGCCATCTGGCCCCCGGGGATCCGGACCTTGACCGCGCCGAGCTCCTCCAGGTCGCGGCTGACCGTGCCCTGGGTCAGCACCAGGCCGTCGGTGGCCAGGAGCTCCACCAGCTGGACCTGGCTGGAGATGACCTGCTCCTCGAGGAGCCGGGCGATGCGGTGCTGGCGCTGCGGCTTGCCGAGCGGCACGGATCTAGGCGTCCTCTCCGGTCAGCTCGACGAGGATCGACCGGTAGGAGTGCATCCGGTTCTGGGCCTGCGTCCACACCACGGAGTTGGGCCCGTCGATCACCTCGTCGGTGATCTCGAGGCCCCGCTTGGCCGGCAGGCAGTGGAGGACGAGCGTGTCGGGGCGGGCGGCGGCCATGAGGGCGGCGTTGACCTGATAGGCGCCGAAGGCGGCGATCCGCGCCTCGTTCTGGGCCTCCTGGCCCATCGAGGTCCACACGTCGGTGTAGACGGCATCGGCGCCCTGGACGGCGTCGAACGGGTCGGCCACCAGCTCGATGACTCCGCCGAGGTTGCGGGCCCGCTCGACGACGGCGTCGTCGAGCTCGTAGCCGGGGGGGCTGGAGACGATCATCTCGAGGCCGGTGAGGGCGGCGCCCAGGGCGAGGGAGGCGGCGACGTTGTTGCCGTCGCCCACGAAGGCGAGGCGCCGGCCCTCGACCGGGCCGCCGAGGTGCTCCTCGAGGGTGAGGAGGTCGCCGACGGCCTGGCCGGGGTGGGCCGTGTCGGACAGGAGGTTGATGACGGGGATGCCACCCAGGCGGGCCATCTCCTCCAGCACACGGTGATCGAAGACCCGGGCGCCGATCATGCTGCAGTAGCTGGCCAGGGTGCGGGCGACGTCGGCCACCGACTCCCGGGACCCGAGCCCCAGCTCCTCTCCCCGCAGGGTGACGCAATGTCCCCGCAACGTCGACACGGCCACCTCGAACGACACTCTGGTCCGGGCGCTGGGCTTCTCGAAGACGGCCGCCACCGCCTGCCCGTCGAGCAGGTCGGGGACCTTGCCGGGGTTCTCCTTCCAGCCCAGGGCCCGATCGAGCACGCGACGCAGGGCCGGCGCGCTCAGGTCGTCGACGTCGAGGAAGTGCCCAGCCAGGGAGCGTCCAGTGGGGCTCACGCTCACGCCAGGGCCTTCCCCAGGATGACCAGCGCCTCGTCGATCTCGGCGTCGGTGACGAGCAGTGGCGGCTCGAACCGCAGGGCGGTGGGTGTGACGGCGTTGACGATCAGCCCCCGCTCGAGGCAGGCGGCGGCGGCCACCTTGGCGTCGGTCCCCGGGGCGAGCTCGGCGGCCAGGAGCAGGCCCAGCCCCCGGACGCTGGCCACGCCGGGCATGGCCGCCAGCCCTTCGGCCAGGCGGGCGCCGGCCCGGGCGGCACGGGCGGGCACGTCCTCCCGCTGCATGATCTGCACCGTGGCGAGCGCGGCCCGGGCGGCCAGCGGCTGGCCCCCGAAGGTGGTGGCGTGGTCGCCGGGCTCGAAGGCGGACGCCACTTCGGCCGTGGCCCAGCAGGCGCCGATCGGGACGCCGTTGCCCAGCGCCTTGGCCATGGTCACGATGTCAGGCCGGACACCGGAGTGCTCGAAAGCGAACCACTTCCCCG
>DASYLG010000428.1:0-5206 GCA_036009685.1 Iamia sp.
GGCCCCCGCCCACCGCCTCGAACAGCGCCGAGACCCGGTCGTTGGACCGGTCGGCCACCCCGGCGAGGGCGGGGGTCGAGCGCTGCGCGGTGGCCAGGTCCCACCGCTCGGGGTCGGGCTCGTACTCCCACCAGGCCTCGAGCCGGCCCGGGTCCGCCCCCTCGACCGGCGCCAACGGGAGGTCGACGTCGTCCAGCAGGACCAGCGGCGGGGGTGGGCTGCCCCCGGCCGACGGCGAGGCGAAGGTCCTGGGCATCGAGCACCACCACGGCCCCCGCTCGACCCGGAGGTCGCGGTAGACCCCCGCCACCGGCAGCGAGGTCGGGTCCCCGGCGAACGGCTCGACGGCCACCTCGTCGCCCGGCTGCAGGCCGAGGGGCTCGGCCACCGAGTCCGGCACCCACGCCCCCGGACCGGTGCCGGCCTCCACCACCTCGATGTGGTCCCGGAAGCCGTCGCGCTGCATCAGCTGGACGGTCAACCCGGCCTCGTCGGACGTCGCCGGGCGCAGCGCCGCGTCCCCGCCGAAGACGGTCACGACCGCCGGCTCCACGCCCTCGATCGGGTCGACCTCGGCGTCGAGCGCCTGCTGGCCCACGGCCAGGTCGCCGGTCAGCGATCCCGGCCCGGTGCCGGCGCCGGCGGCCACCCCCCGCTCGACCCGGAGGCCGACCTCGAAGGCGCACCCGTCCTCCAGATCCTGGACCAGCGACGCCCGGCCGGCGGACGCCGAGAACAGCGGCCGCGAGACGCCGGCCAGCCCCAGCACGAAGGCGGCCACGGCCACGCCGACGGCCAGGGCCGGGCTCCGCCCCACCAGCAGGGGCGCCCGCCGCCACGGCGGCGAGGTGACAATGCGCAGCCAGCGCCGCACCGCGTCCCCCGCCGATCGCACCCCGGCCACGGGCTAGGAGACGGGCTGGTTGAGCTCGACGCCGTTGCCGGCGGGGTCGGTGAGGAACGCCTGGCGCCCGGTCCCGACCGGACTGGGGTCGCTCACCTCGACCCCGGCCGCCCGGACGTCGGCGACGGCCCGGTCGATGTCGGCCACCTGGAGGGCGAGGTGCTGGCCCAGCGCCGCCGGGGCCGGGGCCTCGATCAGGTGGACCTGCTGGCCCCCGGCATCGAGCCAGGCCCCGGCGAACCCGAAGTCGGGTCGGTCCGGCCGCTCGGTGAGCCCCAGGACCCCGACGTAGAACGACAGCGCCCGGGGCACGTCGGGGACGTTGATCGACACGTGGTGGAGACCGATCGGCTGCATCGCCCCAGCCTGCCAGGCCTCAGCCGGGGGCGACGGGCACGGCGATGTCGCGGCGGTGGTGCATCCCCGGCCACGAGATGTTGCTGAGGGCGACGTAGGCCTGGCGCCGGGCCAGGGAGGCGTCGGGGCCCCGGCCGACGACGTCGAGCACGCGGCCGCCGGCGGTGACCAGATGGCCCTCGGGGTCGAGGGCCACCCCGGCGCAGAGGACCTCGGCGCCACCGATGGAGCGGGCCTCCTCGATGCCGACGATGACGTCGCCGGTGCGGGGTGCGGCCGGGTAGCCCTCGGAGGCTGCCACGACCAGCACGACGACGTCCTCGGTGGCGGTGACGGGCCCGGCCCGGCGCAGGTCGCCGTCGGCCGCCGCCGCCAGCAGCTCGGTCAGGTCGGAGGTCAGGCGGAGCAGGACGACCTGGGAGTCGGGGTCGCCGAAGCGGACGTTGTACTCGATCAGCTTGGGCCCCTCCGGCGTGAGCATGAGCCCGGTGTAGAGTACGCCCCGGAAGTCGATGCCCCGTTCCCGCAGGGCGGCCAGGGTCGGCTCGACGAAGTCGGACACCACGACGGCGGCCAGGTCGTCGGGACAGCCGAGGAACGGCGACCACGCCCCCATGCCGCCGGTGTTGGCGCCGGTGTCGCCGTCGCCCACCCGCTTGTAGTCCTGGGCCGGGGGCAGGGCCACGGCCCGCTGCCCGTCGCAGACCACGAACACCGACGCCTCGGGGCCGGTCATGCCCTCCTCGATCACGACCCGCTGGCCCGCCGGACCGAACGAGGCCCCCGAGAGCTTGGCCCGCACGTCGGCGTCGGCCTCGGCGAGGGAGTCGGTGACGAGCACGCCCTTGCCGGCGGCCAGGCCGTCGGTCTTCACCACGTAGAGCCCGGGCAGGGTGCGCAGGAACGCCAGCGCCGGCTCGATCTCGGTGAACGTGCCGTAGCGGGCGGTGGGGACGCCGGCCGCCGAGACCAGGTCCTTCATGAACGTCTTGGACGCCTCGACCTGGGCCCCGTCGACGCCCGGGCCGAAGACCCGCTGGCCCTGGGCCCGGAGCCGGTCGGCCAACCCGTCGGCCAGCAGGTTCTCGGGACCGATGACGAACAGGTCGGCGTCGATCTCCTCGGGCGGGGTGGCCACCGACCCGGGGATCCCCGGGTTGCCCGGCGTGACGACGACATCGGCCGTCCGCCCCAGCGCCAGCGCCAGGCCGTGCTCCCGTCCCCCCGACCCGACCACGACGACCTTCATGGGACCGACCCTAGAGCCGGACCACGAGGTGCCTGGCACCTCGTGGTCGGCTAGCTGTCGCGGCGGTGGACGTACTGGTCCCGGCCCGGGCCGGTGCCGACCAGGGTGACGGGGACGCCGACCTCGGCCTCCAGCCGGTCGAGGTAGGCGACCGCCGCGGGAGGGAGCCCGGCCACCTCGGTGACCTCGGTGAGGTCGGTCTGCCAGCCCGGCATCTCGGCGTAGACGGGCGTCGCCTTGTGCAGGTCCGACTGGTGGTAGGGCAGCTGCTCGACCCGCCGGCCGTCGGCCTCGTAGGCCACGCAGAGCTTCACCGTCTCGAGGGCGTCGAGGACGTCGAGCTTGGTGATCGCCAGCTCGGACAACGAGTTGAGACGCACGGCGTGGCGGAGCATCACGGCGTCGAACCAGCCCGGCCGGCGCCGACGGCCGCTGTTGGTGCCGTACTCGTGGCCGACATCGACGAAGTGGTCGCCCAGCCGCAGCTCCTCGGCCGACACGCCCTCGCGCTCCTTGCCGCCGACGGCGTCGTAGCTCATGGCCAGCTCGGTGGGGAACGGCCCGGTGCCGACCCGGGTGACGTACGCCTTGGCCACGCCGACGACCCGGTCGATGTAGCGGGGCCCGACCCCGGCGCCGGTGCAGACGCCGCCGGCCACCGGGTTCGACGAGGTGACGAACGGATAGGTGCCGTGGTCGAGGTCGAGGAAGGTGGCCTGGGCCCCCTCGAACAGCACGTGCTCGCCGGCCTCGAGGGCATCGTGGACCAGGCCCACGGTGTCAGCGATGTGGGCCTCGAGCCGGGGCCGGTGCTCGTCGAGGTAGCGGTCGGCGATCTCGTCGGCGTCGAGCGGCAGCTGGTTGAAGACCTTGGCCAGGACCTGGTTCTTCTCCTTGGCCAGGACCTCGAGCTTGGCCCGGAAGATCTTGGGGTCGAGGAGGTCCTGCACCCGCAGCCCAACGCGCGACGACTTGTCGGCGTAGGCCGGACCGATGCCGCGCTTGGTGGTGCCCAGCTTGGACCGACCCAGGCGGCGCTCGGTGAGCCGATCGATCTCCTGATGGAACGGGAGGATCAGGTGGGCGTTGCCGCTGACCTTCACCTTCGACACGTCGACCCCGCGGGCCGCCAGGTCGTCCATCTCCTTGAGCAGCACGGCGGGGTCGACCACCACGCCGTTGCCGATCACCGGCGTGACGTGGGGATAGAGGATGCCGCTGGGCAGCAGCTGGAGCGCGTAGGTCTCGCCCTCGACCACCAGGGTGTGGCCGGCGTTGTGGCCGCCCTGGTAGCGGACCACCATGGAGGTCTCCTTGGCGATCAGGTCGGTGAAGCGACCCTTGCCCTCGTCACCCCACTGGGTGCCGACCAGGACGGTGGCGGGCACGGCGAGCTCCTCTGGTGCCGGATGGAACGGCGGGCCACGCTACTGCCCCACCGGCGCCCAGCCCTCAACCAGCCCGGACGGCACCGGCCCCGGGACGGGTCAGATGGTGCCGCAGGTCTCCATGCCGTAGGAGCGGAACCGCTGCTGGAGCAGCGTGTCCTTGCGCACCACGTCGCGCCCGTCGCTGGGCCGGCGGTGCAGGGTCTCGATGCGCTCGTCGAGATCGGCGTACAGGTCGGACAGGTAGGTGCCGTCGCCCTCGGGCGGCGGGATGCCCTTGAGGCTCGACGACATGCGCTCGTACTGGGGCACGATCTTGACCCGCATCCAGCGCTCGGGCCGGTCGAGGGTGATCGTCGACTCGCCGGTCGCCGCCGCCTCGTACTTCTCGACGTCGTACTGCTCCTCGAGGTCGGTGAGCTTCTCGCCGGTGCTCTCACAGACGGAGTCGGCCATCGAGGCGTACTGCTCCTGGCTGGGCGCCGCCGCCTTCGAGCAGGCCGCAGCGGCGAGCAGCACGACGGGCAGGGCCAGGGCGATCAGGCGGGGGCGGGCGGGGCGCACGGGGATCCGATCGGCATGTGGCCCCCCGACCTTGAGCGGTCAGGCCTCTTACGACCTGCGCGGATGGGGCCGGGTCGCGGCGGACATCTCCTCGGCAGGGCCTCGGAGAGCAGGGCACTGTGCTTCTGGGTCGCCTCGCCTGGCGGCTCGGCTCCTCAGGCGTCGCCGATGGCGTAGAAGCGGCCGCCGCGGGCCCCGACGAAGATCCGGCCGTCCCAGACCGCCGGCGTGGACTCGACGCACCCCTCCACCTCGACCGACCACAGCTCGGGCGGATCGACGCGGGGGTCGGACAGGTCGAAGCCGTGGAGGGTGCCGGCGCAGTCGCCCTGGATCCAGACGCCGTCGACGACCACGGGGGAGGACCAGGTCGGCCCCGGGAGCTGCTTCTCCCACAAGATCTCGCCCGTCTCGGCATCGGCGCCGATGATGCGGCCGCCGTCGGTGGGGGCGATCACGATGCCGTCGATGACCGCCGGCGTGGCCCAGATGCCGTTGTCGTCGGCGATCGACCAGACGATCGGGTTCTCGGTGTTGGTCGGGTCGATCTTGACCAGCTGGCCGACCTCGACGTTCCGGTCGCTCGACGACGCCCGCTCGACCTCCTGGCCGAAGTAGAGCATCCCCTCGGAGTCGGCCACGAGCGAGGCGTCGGTGTCGTCGCCGCTCCAGAACCGGAAGACCCGCTCAGGCGTGCCGCCGTCCTTCAGCCCCGAGATGTCCCAGCCCTGGAGCAGGCCACCC
>DASYLG010000429.1:0-5845 GCA_036009685.1 Iamia sp.
GACGGTGAGGCCTCGACGGTGACCTTCACGGTCACCGACGACGGCGAGGGCAGCCGCGTCACCGTGGTCGAGGAGCCCGCCGGTGGCTCGATCGCCGCCTGCCTCGATGCCGGGGAGGCCTGGGAGCACCGGATGCTCCACCTCGAGGTCGGCGCCCTCACCCTGCGGCCGGCGCCCGTCTTCGCCGACTTCGTCTGACGTGCCCGGACCGCGCCCGGGCGACGACGAGCACGTCGGTGCCGTCTTCTCGGCGCTGGCCGACCCGACCCGCCGGGCCGTCCTGCGGGCGGTCGCCGACCAGGGGCAGGCGACGGCGACCGACCTGGGCCTCGCCGTCGGCGTCACCCGCCAGGCCGCGGCCAAGCACCTCGACCTCCTGGCTGCCGCCGGCCTCGTGATCGACGAGCGGGCCGGCCGCGAGCGGCGCTGGCGGGTCACGACCGAGCCGCTGGCCGACGCCGCCGCCTGGCTGACCGCCACCGGCCAGGCCTGGGACACTCGCCTCGCCCGCCTCGTCGAGGCCGCCGCCGACCTCCCCTCTCGCGAGGTCTGAGCGATTGACCACCTGTGCGGTGGTACATCGCTCAAGGCTCGCGGGGTCCTGGAGCGGACCTCGCCGGTAGCCTGACGCCATGGCCTGGCTCGTCGTGCTCCTGCTGCTGGTGGTGGGGCCCATCGTCGAGCTCTGGTTCATCATCCAGGTGGCCGACGTCATCGGGGGCTGGCAGACCCTCGGCCTGCTGCTCGTCGAGGGGATCATCGGCAGCTGGCTGATCAAGCGCCAGGGCCGCACCGTCGTCCGCCGCATCGACGAGCGGCTCAAGAACCACGACCTGCCCACCAAGGAGCTGGCCGACGGGTTCCTGATCCTGGTGGCCGGCGTGCTGATGCTCACCCCGGGCTTCCTCACCGACATCGTCGGCTTCGCCCTGCTGTTCCCGCCCACCCGGGCGCTCGCCCGCGCCGCTCTCCTGCGCCGCTTCACCGCTCGCATGGGCCAGGGCTTCTCCTTCGTGTCGGGCCCGATGTTCGGCGGCCGGGGCGGTGGAGATGTCTTCGACGCCACCGTCCGCGACACGCCCCGCGCCCATGACGCCTCCCCCCTCGGCCCCGGCGACCGCCCGTGACGGACCTCGTGCCGCTGCGCGACGCGGCGACGGTGCTGCTCGTCCGCGACGGCGATGACGGCCTCGAGGTCTTCATGCTCCGGCGCAACCTCCAGTCGGACTTCGTCGGGGGCGCCTACGTGTTCCCCGGCGGTGCCGTCGACCCGCCCGATCGGGGCGATGCCCTCGAGCCGTGGTGCCAGGGCCGCTCCGACGTGGAGGCATCGACCCGTCTGGGCATCGACACCGGCGGGCTGGCCTTCTGGATCGCCGCCATCCGCGAGTCCTTCGAGGAGTCGGGCTACCTGCTGGCCTACGACGCCGACGGCGAGCTGGTGGCGCTGGACGATCCCGAGGTCGCCGAGCGCTTCGTCACCCACCGGCGGGCCGTCGACCAGGGCGAGCGCAGCCTGCTGTCGGTCTGCGAGGACGAGGGCCTGCGGCTGGCCGTCGACACCATGTGGTACTTCGGCCACTGGATCACGCCCGAGGGCGCGCCCCGCCGCTACGACACCCGCTTCTTCCTGGCCGCCGCGCCGCCCAACCAGATCCCGGTGCACGACGACCGCGAGACCATCGCCAACGTCTGGATCCGCCCGGCCGACGCCCTGGCGCGGCAGAGGGCGGGGGAGTTCACCATGCTGCCGCCCACCATCGCCTCGCTCCGGGCCCTGCTGGCCAGCGAGACGTCGGCCCACGCGCTGGAGGCGGCGGCCGAGATGGTCGACGTCCCCACCGTGCAGCCCCGCGTGATCATGGACGACGGCGGGGTCCGCATCGTGATGCCGGGCGACCCCGAGTACGACGACGCCTACCGGGGCGACCGCTCGCTGGGCACGTGGCCGTCGACCGAGGCGCGCTCGGCGGCGGCCGCCGCCCGACCGTCGGGCGAGCGCATCGAACAGCTGGCCCACGACTCGGAGGTCGACCCATGAGCGAGGACGTGGGGACGGCGGCCGCCGCCGTCCAGGGCGAGCAGGCCGTGCCGTCGATGCCCGAGGCCATGGTGGGCGACGTGGTCGCCGGCCAGCTGGTCGAGCTGATGCCGGGCGTGCGCCGGCTCACCGCGCCCAACCCCGGGATGATGACCGGCCCCGGCACCAACTGCTACCTGATCGGCACCGACGAGGTCGTCGTGGTCGACCCCGGCCCGGCCGACGACGGCCACGTCGACGCCATCGTCGAGGCGGGCGGGGGTCGCATCCGCTGGATCGCCCTCACCCACACCCACATCGACCACTGGCCGGCCACGCCCGCCCTGAAGGAGCGCACCGGCGCCGAGGTCGTCGCCTTCGCGGCCCAGGACGGCCTGGAGGTCGACCGCCCGCTGGCCGACGGCGACACCGTCGGCACCGGCGACGCGACCCTCACCGCCGTCCACACCCCGGGCCACGCCTCGAACCACGTCTGCTTCTGGGATGCCGGCCGGCGGGTCCTCCTCACCGGCGACCACGTGATGTCGGGCTCGACGGTGGTCATCGCGCCGCCCGACGGCGACATGGCCGCCTACCTCTCGTCGCTGGAGAAGGTCCGGGCCCTCGAGCCCACGGCCCTCGGCCCGGCCCACGGCCCCCTGCTCACCGACCCCGACGCCTACCTCGAGCACTACATCACCCACCGGCTGGCCCGCGAGGCCTCGGTGGCCGACGCCCTCGTCGCCGCCGGGCCCGACGGCGCCGACACCGAGGCGCTGGTGAAGGCGGTCTACGTCGACGTCCACGAGCTGCTCCACCCGGTGGCCCGGTTCAGCGTCTGGGCCCACCTTCGCAAGCTCACCGCCGAGGGCCGGGCCACCGGCGTCGACGTCGACGACCCCGACACCACCTGGGTGGCCGTGGGCTGAGGTCCGTCCCGGTCGCTGTGGCACGACCGGGGCCCGGGTGGCTCTCCTGGGTGTGGATGTCACCGCCGCGGTGCGTCGGGAGGGCGTGATGACGACCGAGCGGGAGGCGCGGTTCACGACGTACTGCGCCGCGGTCGAGCCCCGGCTGCGACGGGCACTGGTGGCGGCCTACGGCGTCGACCTGGGGGCCGAGGCGACCGCCGACGCCCTGGCCTGGGGGTGGGAGCACTTCGAGCGGCTCGAGGCCATGGACAACGGTGCTGGCTACCTGTGGCGGGTCGGCCAGACGTCGGTCCGCCGCACGACCCGCCAGCGCCGCTGGACCGTCCCCGCCGGTGACGACGACGGCCCGGCGCCGGATCGGCCCGAGGGCGAGCCGGCGCTGGCCGCCGCCCTGGCCGGCCTGTCGCCCCGGCAGCGGACGGCCGTGCTCCTGGTCCACGGCTACGGGTACCCGCTGGCCGAGGCCGCCGCCGCCATGGGCTGTCGGATCCGCACCCTCCGCAACCACCTCGACCGCGGCCTCGGCCGCCTGCGCACCGACCTGGGGGTGACCGACGATGACCGCTGAGCCCGATCTCCACGCCGGGCTGCGACGGGTGACCGAGCAGCTCGACCGGGCCGGCGCCCCGACCGACGCCGCCGCCGTGATCGGCCGGCGCCCGCCGGCCTCGCCCCGCCCGGCCCGGGCCGTGCTGGCCACCGCCGCCGTCCTCGCCCTGCTGGTGGGACTGGTCGCCCTGCTGGCCGGCGAGGACCAGGACGAGGGCGTGAAGGCCGACGTCCCGCCCGCCTCGGTGACGACCGACGGCGAGGGCACCACGACGCTCCCGGACTCGTCGCCGTCGACCGAGACGACCGTGCCGGAGCCGGGGCCGATCGTCCCCGCGTCGTACGAGGGGATGTCGTGGGAGGTCCTGCCCGAGCGGGGCCTGGCCTTCCTCGCCGGTGGCCGGGTGACGCTGACCGACCTGGCCGGCACCGACCTGGCGTCGTTCGCCCAGGCCGACCTGCCCGGGGTGGGCAACAGTGCCGCCGACCCGATCCTGGTCGGGCCGGGACCGACGGTGGAGGTGGGCGAGCCAGGCACCCCGGAGGCCGACGGATGCTCCTCCACCGGCCGGGCCGGGGTCCGGGTCGCCATCTGCGGGGAGGAGCAGGGGGAGCTGGTGCGGCTGGCGCCCTCGGGCGAGCGGACGCCGCTGTCGGGCCTCGCCTTCGGCGCCATCGTGGGCCGCTGGCGCGTCGCCGCCCCCTCGCCCGACGGCCGCTGGGTGCTCGGCACCTTCTCGGCCGAGTGCGAGGTCCCCACCGCCGTGCTCGTCCCGGCGGACGGGGGACCGCTCCGCACGGCCGACGGCTTCACCGGCGACGACGCCCTGCGCACGGCGGCGACGTCGTACTCGGTCGAGTGGACCGACGACGGCCAGGCCGTGGTGGTGTTCGAAGGCGAGAGCGGGTGCGGGACCGCCGATCCGGCCCCGGGCGTCTACCGGGTCGACCCCGACCGCGGCGCCCGCACCGTCCTCCGCGCCGGGACGTTCGACCGGGTGCTCCGGTGGGAGCGCACCGGCGATCACGAGAGCGAGCTGGCGGCCACCCTCGACCGGGCCCGGGACGAGCTCGGGTTGACGGAGGGCACCGGCGGCGACCACGGCTCACCGGGTGTGGACAGCAGCGTGATGTGGGAGGGGCGCTCGATCCCCGTCGCCGGGTACCTGCGAGAGCTCTCGGACGGCGTGCCGGTGGGCAGCCGGCACGCCGACGGCGTGGCGCCCGGCGAGGTCGACGGCCTCCCGGTCACCACCTTCCTGCTCGACGGCTCGAACGCCCTGGCCTTCACCTGCGGTGACGCCTTCTGGCTCATCGGCGGCGACGGGACCTGGGTCCGGACGGCCGAGGCGCTGCGCGACCTGGCGGCCACGCTGATCCCCCGGCTCTCCTGCACGGTCGGCGAGGCCCCGACGATCGGGGAGGGCTAGGAGCTGGTCGCGGCGCGGTCGGCGGCGGTCAGCTCGCGCTTCTCGGCCTGGAAGCCGTCCTCGTCCTGGCCCCGCCGCCAGTAGCCCGACAGCGACACCAGCTCGCGCTCGACGCCGCGGCCGGCCAGCCCCTTCTGGATGGCCCGGACGGCGCGCAGCTCGCCGTGGACGAACAGCTGGACCCGTCCCGCCGGCCACTCGAGCGCCTCGACCGCCGCCACCAGCGCGTCCGGATCCTCCGAGTGCAGCCAGGTGATGCGGGCCTCGGCCGGCGTCGGGAGGAGGATCTCGTCGGCGGGCCCGCCGACCTGGACGATCGCCGTGGCTGCGGCGCTGGGCGGCATGTCCTCGAGGGCCGAGGCGATGGCCGGCAGGGCGGCGGCGTCGCCCACGAGGAGGTGGTGGTCGACCTCGGGGGACGGGCGGTAGGCCCCGCCGGGCGGGGTCAGGACCAGCTCGTCGCCGGGCCGGGCGGCGGCGGCCCACGGCGCGGCCACGCCCTCGTCGCCGTGGGTGACGAAGTCGATGGTGAGCTCGGCCCGGCGGGGGTCGATCGTCCGGATCGTGTAGGTCCGGTAGACGGGCCACTGCTCGGGCGGGAGCGACGCGCGGATGGCGGCGGGGTCCATGTCCTCCGGGTAGGTCACGCCCGGCCGCGGGAAGATCAGCTTCACGTAGCGGTCGCTGAAGCCGCCGTCGGGGAAGGCGTCGAGCCCCGGTCCGGTCACCACCACCCGCACCATGTGCGGGGTCAGGCGCTCGGTCCGCACGACGGTGGTGCGGTACACGACAGGCAGGGGTCGGTCGGTCATCACGGTCTCCTCGGGGGGCTGGTCCCGGCAGCGTCGTGGTCCGCTCCGATTGCCGGGCCGAGGCTATCGGCGTCGAGAGTCGGCCCATCCCTCAGCATCCGG
>DASYLG010000430.1:0-2986 GCA_036009685.1 Iamia sp.
CGACTTGCCCCTTCCGCAAGACCGCTACGACCGGAAGACGTACAAGCAGTTCCAGTCGCGCGCGGTCGAAGCGATGCCCGACGAGGAGTCGAAGCGCCTGATGAAGGAGCACCTCAGGTACGCCGTCGGACTGACCCTGAACGACCGTCTGACGGCACTCCGTGACCATGCTCTGGGTCCTGGCTCGTCACTCGTCAGCAACGAGGTCATTCGCGCCACGGTCCGCGCCCGCAACGAGCTGACGCACAGCTCGACCAAGAGCCTCGATCGTCAGGCCAGGGGCTCTCAGCTGTACGTCCTGGCGGAGTACGTGGACTGGTTGATCCGTGCCACGTTCCTGCGGGAGCTTGGGTTCGCACCGGAGCTCGTCTCATCAACCCTCGCTGACCACCGCCGCTTCGACTGGCTCCGCGATCGCGAGCTCAGCTGAGGCGTCGGAGTCAGGGGAAGGCGGCGCGGGCGGCGGCGACCACGTGGGCGGCGACCTCGGCCTTGGGGGTGACCGTCGTGTCCACGACCAGGTCGTAGGGCGACAGGTCGGTGATGTCGATGCCGTAGTAGGCGAGGTAGCGCTGGGCCTCGCTCGTCTCGCGGATCTCGTTCAGCCGGCGGGCCTCGTTCGGGGTGCGGCCCTCGCGCTGGGCGACCCGGCGGGCCCGCTCGCCGTCGTCGCACGCCATCCACACGGTGAGCCCCTCGAGCCCCTCGTTGCGGGCGATCCAACCCGCCAGCCTCGACTCGAGGACGACGTCGCCCTTCTGGCCCCGCTCCGCCAGCCGGGTGTCGAGCTCGAGGTCGATGGTCGGGTCGTCCTCGGCGATGCGGCTGAAGGCGGCCAGATCGACGCCTCGCTCGGCGGCCATGGCCCGGAACACCTGCCCGCCGTCCACGTGGTCGAGACCGAGCGCGTCGGCCACCGCACGGGAGGCGGTGCTGGTACCGGAGCCGGGGAGGCCGGAGATGGTGACGAGCACCGCAGGACCTTAAGCGTCGTTGTAGGGGTCCAGCCGACTCGCGCCAGACCGTCTCCTCGGCAGGGCCTCGGAGATCACGGAACCGTGCTGCTGGGTCACCTCCGGCTCCGAGAGGCCGCCCCCGCGCACGGAGGAGACCCTCGGGTCCGACGGCCTCGCCGGTGTCAGCTGAAGGCTTCGAGGAGCGCCTTGCGCTGCTGGGCCCCGAGGCCCTTCAACGTGCGGCTCTCGGCGATGCCGATCTCGTCCATGGTGCGGCGGGCCTTGACCTTGCCCACTCCGGGCAGGGACTCGATCACCGCCAGCACCTTCGTCTTGCCGATGATGGCATTGCCTTCGGCCTGGTCGAGCACCGCGGAGAGGCTGATGGAACCCATCTTCAGCTTCTCCTTGAGCTCGGCCCGCGCACGACGGGCCTCGGCGGCCTTGGCCAGGGCGGCAGTGCGCTGCTCCGGCGTCAGTTGGGGGGGCTGGGGCATGCGCGAACCCTACCCCCAGCGCCCTCACCAGGCGCGGACACCGTGTGTCGCCCGCCACACGGCACCGGCGGGAGCGTCGTCGGGTCAGGTCGTCGCGACGCTGGCGGCGACCTCGGCGGCCACCGCGGCGGCGGCCGCCCGCCGGTCGATGGCCCGGGTGACGGTGCGCCCGATGACGAGGATGTCGGCCCCCGCGGTGGCGGCCTCGCCGGGCGTGGCCGGGCGGGCCTGGTCGTGGACGGCGTCGCCGGCCAACCGGATGCCGGGGACGACACGGGTCATCGTGGGGGCGATGGTGCGGGCCTCCTCGAGGTCCGACGCGGCGCAGACCAGCCCGCCGCACCCGGCCTCCATGGCGGCCGTGAGCCGCTTGCCCAGGATGTGGGGCGGGGCGCCGGCGTCGCTCGTGAGGATGGTGACGGCGAGCGAGGTGGGCTCGGGCAGGCCGGCGGCGGCGGCCCCCTCGAGCAGCCCCTGGTCGCCGGCCCGGAGCATCTCCCGTCCGCCGAAGGCGTGCATGGTGACGTACGACGCGCCCAGGGCGCCGAGCACCCGCGACGCCCGGCCGACCGTCGTGGGGATGTCGTGGAGCTTGACGTCGACGAAGACCTCGTAGCCCATCTCCCGCAGCGGGGCGATGACGTCGGGCCCGACGGCGCTGTAGAGCTCGAGGCCCACCTTGGCCACGCCGAACCACGGCTGCATCTCCCGGGCCAGCCGGGTCGCCTCCACCATGTCGTCGCAGTCGAGCACGAGCGCCAGCCGGCGCCGCACGCTGTCGTCGACCTCCGTGGCGCGGGTCGTCACATCTGTCATCGCATCCCTCCGATGAGCTCCACCGCAGCTGGGATCCCCCGGCGGCGGCACCAGTGTTCCAGGTCGGCCGCCACCCGTGCGGGAGCCCGCGGATCGGCGAACGTCGCCGTCCCGACCTGCACCGCAGAGGCTCCGGCCAGCAGCAGCTCGACCGCCGTCGGCCCGTCGACCACGCCGCCGACACCCACGATGGGCAGATCGGGATGGGCCCGGTGGACGTCGTGGACGACGCGGACGGCCACGGGATGGATGGCCGGGCCCGACAGCCCGCCGCCCCGCTCCCCCGCCCCCAGCCGGTAGGTCCGGGTCTCGGGGTCGATCGCCATGCCCATGACCGTGTTGACCAGCGTGACGGCCTCGGCTCCGGCCTCGGCGGCCGCCCCGGCCACCTCGGCGACACGAGGGGTGTTGGGGCTGAGCTTGGCCCAGCGGGGCCGGCCGCAGCCGGCCGTGGCCGCCATGACCTCGGCCGTCGCCGCCGGCTCGTGGGCGAAGAGGTCCCGCCCGGCCTCGGTGTTGGGGCACGACAGGTTGACCTCGACGGCGACGACGGCGGCGGGCGCGGCGGCCAGGGCCTCGGCGGCGCGGCGGTAGTCGTCGACGCTCCGGCCCCAGATGCTGGCCACGACCCGGGCCCCGGCGGCCACCAGCCCGGGGAGGTCGTCGGCCAGCCAGGCGGCCACGCCCTCGCCCTGGAGCCCGACGCTGTTGAGCATG
>DASYLG010000431.1:0-6413 GCA_036009685.1 Iamia sp.
AGAGCCACGAGTACTTCCTGCGGCTGGGACGCTTCATCGCCGACACCATGGGCATCCACGGCGACGACACCGTCCTGGCGCCGCTGCCGCTGTTCCACATCAACCCGCTGGGCTACGGCGTCATCGGCGGGCTCACGGCCGGGGCCGGCGTGCTGTCGATGCCCCGGTTCTCGGCGTCCGGCTTCTGGCCCGACGTGGTGGCGTCGGGGGCGTCGGTGCTGGTGCTCCACGCCCCGCCGGTCGAGATCCTCAAGCGGGCATCTGGTCCGGCTGATGCGGAGGGTCACCGGGTGCGGGTGGTGTTCTTCGCCGACGGGGAGTTCCTCGACACCTTCGGGATCCCCCTGGGCGTGTCGGCCTACGGCTCGACCGAGGCCGGGGGCCTGTGCCACACGTGGACCTGGCGGCGGGGCGACGTGGCCGTCGACCTGCCCGAGGGGATGTCCCGCTACGGGGGTCGGTCCCGGCCCGAGGTGCAGTGGGCCGTCGATCCGGTGAACGGGGAGATCCTGCTCAGGGCCGACCGGCCCCACGTCCTGTTCGAGGGCTACCTCCGTGGCGGCCGGGTCGATCCCGCGCTCGACGACGAGGGCTGGTTCGCCACCGGCGACATCGGGCGGGTCGACGCCGCCGGGAACCTCGTCTTCATCGAGCGGGCGGCCGAGTCGATCCGGGTCAAGGGCGAGTACGTGCCCATCGGCTTCGTCGAGGACCACCTCTCGTCGTTGGGGTTCGACGACCTGGCCATCTGGCGGGCCGACAGCGACCTGGTCGACCACGAGGTCACCCTCTACGTCGTCTGTGATGCACTCGACGTCGACGCCCTGCGCGCCGCGTCCCTGTCGTTGCCGGCGTTCATGCGCCCGGCCGTCGTCCTCCGGGTCGACGCCATCCCGCGCGACGACGGCGTGGGGAAGGTCCGCCGCCGCCAGCTCGACACCTGCACCGTCCTCGAGCGGATCGCCCTGTGACGACGCTCGACGCGCCGCCGGCCGCGGCGGACGGGCCCGACCAGGACCCGCCCGACCCCGTCCCACCCCGCATCACCGGGGTGGTCGACTTCCACGTCCACACGGCGCCGTCGCTGGTCGAACGGCACCACCACGACGGCGAGATCCTGCCCCTGGCGGCGGCGGCCGGCATCGAGACGGTCGTGCTCAAGGCCCACGAGGGCTCCACCGCCGAGCGGGCCGCCCTGCTGGGCGTGGGCGCCGTCGGGTCGGTCGTGCTCAACTCGCCGGTCGGCGGAGCCAACCCCGACGCCGTCGAGGTGGCCGCCCGCCTCGGCGCCCGGGTCGTGTGGATGCCGACCATCTCGTCGGTCGCCCACCAGGCCGCGTCGAGCAGCTCCGAGCTGGAGGCCCACCGGGGCGTGACCCTCCGCACCGTGCCGGTCACCGACGACGACGCCCTCCTCGACGAGTGGCTCGAGGTGTTCGACGTGGTGGCCCGGCACGACCTCGTCCTGTCGTCGGGCCACCTCACCGCCGACGAGACGGTCGTCGTCTTCGCCGCCGCCCGCGCCCGCGGCGTCGGCCGCCTCGTCGTGACCCACCCGTTGCTGCCCTTCCTCGGCTGGCGCCCCGACCACGGCGTCGCCCTGCGGGACCTCGGCGCCCACCTCGAGGTCGGCGTGCTGGCCGACCTGCTGGCCGGCCCGCCCGAGGACCTCGTCGCCACCACCGAGCTGGCCGCGACCTACCCGCCCGAGCTGCTCGTCTTCGGCAGCGACCTCGGGCACCGGAGCTACCCCGACATCGAGCCCGGTGTGAACGGGTGGGTGCGCCGCGCCTGCCCCGTGCTGGGCGAACGCCACCTGGAGGCCCTGATGACCACCACCGGACGAGAGCTGCTGGACCCGTGAGGAACGTGGCGTTGGTGCCCGGCGACGGGGTGGGAGCCGAGGTGCTCGAGGGTCCGATCGAGATCGCCCGCCAGCTGGAGGCCCGGGGGGTGCTGCGGCTCTCCGGGCCCTGGCCGGCGGGGGCGACATCGTTCGGCGCGACCGGGGAGGTCCTGCCGGCGGCATCGGTGGCGGCGTGCGAGGCAGCCGATGCCGTCCTGCTCGGCGCCATCGGCGAGCACCCCGGCGTGTCGGCGCCCGGCTTCCGGCCCGAGCTGGCCCTCATCGGCCTGCGGGAGCACTTCGACCTGCGGGTGAGCGTGCGCCAGGTCTGGCAGCCCAAGCGGGCGCCGCTCACGTTCGTGCGCAACCTGCTGGGCGGGGCCTACGGCGCCGCGTCGGTGCGGGTCGAGAGCGACGGCCCCGGCCCGGCCAGCGACACCCTCACGCTCACGGTCCCCCAGGTGCGCGAGCTGGTGGGCATCGCCGTGTCCTACGTGCGGCGGGAGGGCGGCCCCCTGATCTCGGTCGACAAGGCCAACCTGCTGGCCACCAGCCGGCTGTGGCGCCGGGTCGTGACCGAGGCGGCGGCGGAGGCGGGGGTCGAGGTCCGCCACGTGTTGGTCGACCGGTTCGCCTTCGAGCTCGGCGGGGGCGACCTGCCCGAGGGCGTCGTCCTCACCGAGGGCCTGTTCGGCGACATCCTGAGCGACCTGGCGTGCGGCCGGGCGGGGTCGATCGCCCTGTGCGGCTCGGCATCGGTCAACCCAGGGACGCCGTCGGCCGGGTCGTGCGCGGGCCTGTTCGAGCCGGTCCACGGCTCGGCCCCCCGCCGGGCCGGCGCGGGCGTGGTCAACCCGGCTGGTGGCTTCCTCGCCCTGGCCGCCCTGCTGGAGTGGTTCCCCGACACGGCCGCCTGGGCGGCGCCTGTCCGTGACGCCCTCGGCGCGGCCCTCGACTCCGGCCCCCCGACCTACGACCTCGCCGCCGTCGACGACCCCACCGTGGGCACCGCCGAGTTCTCCGCCCGCGTGGTCGCCGCCTTCACCGAGGCCATCTAGCCGTGTCACCCCCACCCCGTTCTGACCTCCGGACGTCGCGCCGGTGCGACCGTGGGAGATCAGAACGGTGATCGCGACCGACGCAGACGACGACCGGGAGCGGCATCCGGTCGCCTTCGGGTACCTGTTCGGCGTCTACCTGCTGGCGGGGGCGGCCGAGACCTTCGTATCCCCGCTGTTCCCGATCGTCCGGGAGGACCTCGGGTTGCAGGTGGCCGACCAGGCCGCCCTGACCGCGGCTCTCACCATCGCCATCGGGGTGGCCAACCTCCTCGGCGGGTGGATGGGCACCCGCCACGGCGACCGGGCCGCGGTGCGTCTCTCCGCCGCCCTCGTCGCCATCGGTGCCGGCGTCAGCGGGGCCGCCTCCAGCCTCGGTGTCCTGCTCCTCGGCCAGGTCGTGACCGGTCTCGGCGTCGGCCTCTTCTTCGGGCCGGGGCTCGCCCTCATCGGCCGGATGTACGTCCGCTCCCGAGGCCGAGCCATCGCCTCCTACGGTTTGGCGTACTCGCTCGGCCTGGCCGGGGCCGCCTTCTCGACGCAGGTCGGGGCGAGCGGGTGGCGGGCCGTGTTCTTCGCCACCGCCATCAGCTCGGGGATCCTGGCGTTCGTCGTCCCGGCGCTGCCCGATGCCACCGAACCCGTCCGGCCCACGCCGACCTCGCTCTGGCGCGAGACCAAGGAGCACCTCTCCTCGCCCGGCTACCGCCTCGCCCTGCTCGTGGGCGTGGTCGCCGGCACCAACCACTACGTCGTGGCCGGCTTGACCCCCGAGCACTTCGTATCCCGCGGCGTGGCCCTGGGACTGGCCGCCGGGCTGGTGGGTGCCGGGCGACTGGCGTCGGTGGGTGGGAAGGTGATCGCCGGTCGGCTCTTCGACCGACACGGCGGGCGGCGCACGGTGCAGGTCGTCGTGGCGGCGACGATCGTGTCCGGCCTCCTGCTCCTCCTCCCGCCCGGGCGGATCGGGCTCCTCGCCGTCATCCCCTTCGTGTGCACGACGGCGATGCTCTTCCCCGTCTCCAACGCGGTGGTGATCGCCGCCCTGCCGGGCCGGACGACGTGGGGCGTCGGCGTGTACCGCTGCGTTCTGGTCGGGTCGGCGTCGGCCTGCGCCGGCCTGGTGAGCCTCGCTCTCATGGCGACGTCGACGACCGTCGTCATGATCGCCGCCCTCGTCATCCCCACCGTCGTCCTGGCCGTCACCTTCTCCCCCTCCTTCGCCGGCGTCGCCGGCCCACCCGAGCGCGGCCCGACCCCGTCGCCGATCCCCGTCCTGGAGACGCCATGACCACGACCGAGCCCGCTCCGACCTCCGCCACCGAGGGTCCCGCCCCCGAGCCACCGGCCGTGCGGATCGAGGTCGACGGCGCGGTCGCCGTGGTGACGCTCGATCGGCCCGCGACCCGCAACGTGGTGTCCGACCAGCCCCTGCTCGCCGAGCTGATCGCCGCCTGCGCCCGGCTCGACGCCGACCCGTCGGTGCGCGTCGTGGTGCTCACCGGGGCGGGACCGGCCTTCTCGGCCGGCGGCAACGTCCGGGCCATGCACGAGCGGGAGGGCGCCTTCGGCGGACCGCCCCACGAGCTGGAGGCGTGGTACCGCGACGGCATCCAGCGTCTCGTCCGGGCCGTGCACGGGCTGCGGGCGGTCACCGTCGCCGCCGTGAACGGACCCGCCATCGGCGCCGGCTTCGACCTCGCCCTGGCCTGCGATCTCCGCCTGGCATCGACCACGGCCCGCTTTGGCGAGACCTTCGTCGACCTGGGCATCATCCCCGGCGACGGTGGGGCGTGGTTCCTGCCCCGGGCCGTCGGCCCCCAGCGGGCGGCCGAGCTGACCTACACGGCGCGGATCGTCGACGCCGCCGAGGCCGTCGACCTCGGGATCGTCCTGGCCGTCCACCCGCCGTCGGACCTGCTTCCCGCGGCGCGCTCCTTGGCGGCGACGGTCGCGGCCAAGTCGGCCCCGGCGCTGCGGGCGGCGAAGGACCTGCTGCGCGGGTCCGAGGCGCCGCTCGGCGACGTCCTCGACCGCTCGGCCGCCCTCCAGGCCCTCCTCCACCAGACCGACGAGCACCGGGACGCCGCCGCCGTCTTCGTCGCCGCCGCCGAGGCCCGCCGGGCGACGCGGGCATCGGCCGCGTCGGCGTCGGGCTCCGCCCCGCTCGCCCCGTCGACCCGGGACGAGCGGCTGGCGGCGGCCCTGGGAGGTGCGATCCCGCCGCCGGCCCCACCCAAGGGCCGCTATGTCCGCTTCGCCCGCGACGGAGATCGGGCCTGGCTGGGCGGGGTGGTCGGCGTGCGCGACGGCCTGGTGGTCAACCCGGGGAAGCTCGGCGCCGCCGTCGACGTCCCGGCCGGCCAGGCCTCGGCCCGCCAGTGCGCCCTCAACCACCTGGTCGTGCTGCACCACGAGCTGGGGACGCTCGACCGGGTCGAGCGGGTGCTGCGGATGATCGGCTACATCGCCTGTGTCGACGGGTTCACCGACCAGACGCCGGTGCTCGACGGGGCCTCGGAGGTCCTGCTCGAGGTCCTGGGGGACGACGCCGGGACCCACGCCCGAGCCGCGCTCGGGGTCAACCAGCTCGGGCTCGACGCCCCCGTCGAGATCGAGATGGTGGTGCGCCTGGCCCCCTGACCAGGGACGACCCCTGACACGAACAGCGCGGAGCCGTAGCGCAGCGCCTCTCGGGGGTCGAAGCGGGTCCGAGGTCAGGTGTCGATGGTCAGGACGATGCGGTCGCGGGTGCCGGCGTCGACTCGGTCGTGGGCGGCGGCGATCTGGTCGAGGGGCATGGGATCGACCGGGATGACCAGCGCGCCAGCGACTGCGGCGGTGGTGAGGTCGCGTGCCGCTCGGGCCTTGGCCTCGGCCGGAAGGTCGTCGCTGCCGAGCAGGCGGATGGTGACGTTGTCGAACAGCATCGGCCAGAACGGGAACCCGGGGCGATCCTCGCGGGTGGCGTAGGCCGCGATCACGCCGCCGTTGCGGATGATCGCGGCGTCGAGGTCGACGTTGTCGGAGAAGGCGACCTCCACGATCCGGTCGACGCCGTCGACCTGGCGGACGATCTCGTCGGTGCCGTCGAGGGAGAAGGCTCCGTCGAGGCCGGCGGGGACCTCGTCGAGGTCGGCGGCCCGGCGGACGGTGCCGATGACGATGGCTCCGCCCCTGATGGCGAGCTGTGCGGCCAGGCGACCGACGCCACCGAGGACGCCGTGGACGACCACGGTCTGCCCGGTGACCGGTCCGTCGCCGAAGACGGCCCGGTGGGCGGTGATCCCGGGGATGCCGAGGGCCGCCCCGACCTCGTCGCTCACCTCGTCGGGAAGATCGATGGCCAGCGCATCGGGGACGACGGTCCACTCGGCGGCGGTGCCGAAGGCCCGGTACGACTGGGCGCCGTGGACCCAGACCCGCCGGCCGACCCGGGCACCATCGACACCGTCGCCGACGGCATCGATCACCCCGGCGCCATCGCTGTGGGGCACGACTCGGGGGTA
>DASYLG010000432.1:0-11548 GCA_036009685.1 Iamia sp.
CGCATGGCCGACCGCAGCGTCCTCCAGTGGGACAAGGACGACTGCGCCGCCATCGGCCTGGTGAAGTTCGACCTCCTCGGCCTGGGGATGCTGTCGGCCCTCCACCTCACCGTCGACGCCGTCCGGGCCTGGTCCGGCCACCAGCTCGACATCGCCGAGCTCCCCCCGGACGATCCGGAGGTCTACGCCATGTTGTGCCGGGCCGACTCGATCGGTGTGTTCCAGGTCGAGTCCCGAGCCCAGATGGCCACGCTGCCCCGCCTCCGGCCCCGGCGCTTCTACGACCTGGTGGTCGAGGTCGCCCTCATCCGCCCGGGGCCGATCCAGGGCGGCTCGGTCCACCCCTACATCCGCCGCCGCAACGGCGACGAGGAGGTCACCTACCCCCACCCCCTGTGCGAGCGGGCCCTGGCCAAGACCCTCGGCGTGCCGCTGTTCCAGGAGCAGCTCATGCAGATGGCGATCGACGTGGCCGGGTTCAGCGCGGCCGAGTCCGACCAGCTCCGCCAGGCGATGGGCTCGAAGCGGAGCCAGCGCCGGATGGAGGTGCTCCACGCCCGCTTCTGCGCCGGCTCGGGCGCCCTCGGGGTCCCCCGGGAGACGGCCGAGGAGCTGTGGGACAAGCTGGCCGCCTTCGCCAACTACGGCTTCCCCGAGAGCCACTCGGTGAGCTTCGCCTACCTCGTCTACGCCTCGTCGTGGATGAAGCGGTACCAGCCGGCGGCGTTCTGCGTCGGCCTGCTCAACGCCCAGCCCATGGGCTTCTACTCACCCCACTCGCTGGTGCGCGACGCCCGCCGCCACGGCGTGCCGGTGCGGGGGCCCGACGTCAACGCCTCCCTGGTCGAGGCCACCCTCGACGTCGACTGCGTCGATGCGGCCGGGCCGCGGTCCTACGTCGGCGCCCCGCCCGAGCTGTGGGGCGTGGGTGGGCCGGCCGTCCGCCTCGGCCTCGGTGCGGTGCGGGGGGTGGGTGACGACCTGGCCCGCGCCATCGCCGAGGGCCGGTGGCCGGAGGGGCCCAACGGGCCCGAGCGGCCGTACGTCGACGCCGAGGACCTGGCCCGGCGCTCGGGCGCCTCGCTCACCGCCCTGGAGGCCCTGGCCACCGCCGGTGCCCTCGACTGCTTCGGGCCCGACCGCCGTCAGGCGCTGTGGACCGTCGGCGCCGTGGCCCAGTCCCGCTCCGACCGGCTGTCGGGCATCGTCACCGGGGCCGAGGCCCCCACGCTGCCGGGCATGACCCCAGCCGAGCAGGCCTCGGCCGACCTGTGGGCCACCAGCATCAGCGCCGATGGCCACCCCACCCGGTTCGTCCGGCGCGAGCTGGCCGAGCTCGGGGTCGTCACCGCCGTCGACCTGGCCCACGTCCCTGGCCCCACCGGCCCCCGGCCCGGCGCCATCCACCCGGCCACCGACGCCGATCTCGGCCCCCTCGACGCCCTCGACCTGGACCTGGGCCCCCGGGAGGACCTCGACCCCCTCGACGCCCTCGACCTCGGCGAGGGCCCGGGAGCCGGGGCAGCCCGGAGCGACGGTGCCCGGGACCGGGACCGGACCGGGGTGCGGCGGGTGGAGCCGGCCTTCGTCGCCGCCGGCCCCGAGCCGGGCCCGGCCGCCGCCGACGAGGCCGGAGGTTGGCTCCGCCGCGCCGTGGTGACCTCCGCCTCCTGGGGCTGGCCCTCGTCGTCGGCGGCCGTCCCGGCGGGGGACCGGTGGTCGCGGGCGGATGCACCCCGGGTGCTGGTGGCGGGGGTGGTGACCCATCGCCAGCGTCCGGCCACCGCCGGCGGCACCATCTTCGTGAACCTCGAGGACGAGACCGGGCTGGTCAACGTGGTCGTGTCCAAGGGGTGCTGGTCCCGGCACCGGCGGGTGGCCTCCTCGGCCCCGGCGCTGCTGGTGCGGGGCCGTCTGGAGCGGGCCGAGGGCGTCACCAACGTGATCGCCGAGCGCATCTGGGCCCTCGACCTCCAGGCCCCGGCGCAGAGTCGCGACTTCCGCTGAACCGTGCGATGGTCGCGGCCCGGGCCTCCTCGCCGGGTCGTCAGCCGGCGGCCGCGTCGTCGGTGGGGCCTCGCTTGATCGTGTGGGCGAGGGCGCGGACGACGAGCCAGAGGAGGGCGGCGACGACGGCGGTGGCGACGCCGCCGGCCAGGGCCGCGGCCAGGCCGACGTCGGGGCAGCGGGCGGACTCGGACTCCCACTCGTCGAGGGGGACGTCCTGGCCGGCGACGCGGAGGACGTCGTCCTCCAGGTCGGTCGGGACGAACCGGGGACCGCCCCAGCTCTCGCCGTCGGGTCCCTCCACCAGGACCCGCAGGCGCCGGTCGGGGAGCTCGCCGCCGGGGCGACGGTCGTCGACCTCGTAGCCGTCGACCGCCGGGGCCACGGGCACGGTCAGCCGAGCCGGGCCGGTGGCGACCGCCGACCACACCGCCTCCCCGGGCGATGCGGGGTCGACCAGGTCGACCCGCTCGATCCCGCCGTCGGTGCAGGTCTTGGCCCGCACCTCCACCGTGCCGTCGACCCGCACGACCCCGACCGACGCATCCGGCCCGCCGCCGCACGCCAGCGCCCCGGCCAGCAGCCCCGTGCCGACGACGACCCGCGCCATCCGCCGCCCGGCGCGGTGGGGGACGGGACGGGACCGTTCACTAGGTTCGCGGCCGTGGAACCGCCGGCCGACCGTCGTCACCCCGGAGTGTGTAGCAGTGCCCGCTGACAAGGACGCGGCCAAGCGGCGCCGCCAGGCCCGCAACCGCCAGGAGCGAGAGAACCGCCAGGCTCGCACGGAGGGCGCCAAGCGGGCGTCGGCCCGGCCCGCCCGCACGGTCGAGGAGACGCCGACCAAGGGGCGGGCGAAGACCAGCCTGGACAAGACGCCGGCCCGGTCCACGCCCGCGTCCGGGGGCATCCTCGCCAAGCTGTTCCCGCCCCGGCCGGAGGCCCCGGCCAAGGGGGCCGAGGGCCGTCCCGCCCGGGGCGCGGTGGTGCCGGCCAAGGGGACCGACGGCCGCCCCGGCCGGGCCGCGGCGGCGCCGACCGGCGAGGCCGAGGCCCGTCCCACCCGCGCCGGCCGCTCCGCCCGTCCCCCGTCCGAGGTGGTCGATGTGGGCGACGTCAGCGGCCCCCGCGGGCTGCTGATCCGCCTCACCGCCCAGCCCGGTGGCCGGGCCATCGTGCTGGCGATGCTCGTCTCGGTCGTGTTCGCGGTGACGCTGCTGGCCTTCCCGGTCCTGCCGTCGACCGATCTGTCCGGCTACGGCGAGACGGTCGTCCGGGCCCGGGTGGAGGCCGCCGGCGGCGACGAGGGCGACGTCGACGACGCCCTGGCCGACTTCACCCGCAACCCGGTGGAGAGCGTCCGCGGCCTCGAGTACCGCCCGCCCCAGCTCTACGTCGCCATCGGCATCGCCCTGGTGCCGATCCTCATCGCCGGCTTCGCCGTCCGCGGCCTGCTCCGCCCGACGCGGAGCCGGACCCTGTTCATGACCGCCATCGCGGGTGTCCTGTACTTCGTCGCCAACCCGGGTGTGGGCCTCTACTACGTGCTCGGTGTCATCGCCCTCGGGTTCGGCGCGTACCAGTCCTCGAAGGCGGACAAGGCCGCTCTGGCGGCGTCGGCCTAGGTCAGCCGCCGCGCGGACGTTCGGGGTTGACGCCCCGGGCCCGGAGGAGGATGGTGACGGCAGTCACCGGGTCGGTGATGGTGCAGTCGCCGGCTTGACCTTGACAAAGCAGAAGGGCTGAAGACACCGCCCGTTCCGTTTCGAGGGACACCACGGATGCGTTCGTAGCGTGGGCCCCGACGAGGAGGAGACGACCTGCCGGGACCGCCGGCCTCTCTTCGTCGCTGCCCACCTCGAGACCACCGGGTCCCTTCACACCGACGGCGGCCACGGTGCCGATGCCCTTCGACGACGGACCCCCGGGGTCGCTCCCCGGGGGTCCGTCGCGTCCGGGGGCCGATGCTCACGTCGGATCCCGTTCGGATCCCGCCGCCAAGGCTCTAGGTTGGGCCGACGATGGCCACCGATTCCCGCGTCCTGCTGAGCATCCACGCCCATCCCGACGACGAGTCGTCGAAGGGCGCCGGCACCGTCCACCGCTACCACGAGGCCGGTGTCCGGACCGTGCTGGTGTGCTGCACCGGCGGTGAGGCGGGCGACATCCTCAACCCCGCCCTCGACACCCCCGAGGTGCGGGACCGCATCGACGAGGTGCGGCTGGAGGAGCTGGCTGCTGCCGTCGCCATCATCGGCTACGACGAGACCGTCCTGCTCGGCTACCGGGACTCGGGCATGCCCGACAGCCCGGACAACGCCGACCCCCGCTGCTTCGCCCGGGCCCCGCTCGACGAGGCCGTCGAGCGCATGGTCACCATCATCCGCCGGGAGCGGCCCCAGGTCGTCCTCACCTACGGCGACGACCAGTCCGGCTACCCCCACCCCGACCACCTCCGGGTCCACGACGTGAGCATGGCCGCCGTCCCCGCCGCCGCCGATCCCGACGCCTACCCCGAGGCGGGCGAGCCCTGGCAGGTGGCCAAGGTGTACTGGTCGGTCTGGTCCCGCAAGCGGTTGGAGGCCACCCACGCCGCCTTCATCGCACAGGGGCTGGAGTCGCCCTACTCCGAGGAGTGGTTCGCCCGGGAGTCCCAGGACCACCGCATCACGACCAGCATCGACGTCGACGGGCTCTACGCCGTGAAGTCGGCCGCCCTGCGGGCGCACGCCACCCAGATCGACCCCACCTCGCCGTTCTGGTTCGGCCTCCCCGAGGAGGTGGCCGAGACGATCCACCCTTTCGAGGACTACATCCGGGCCCTCTCCACCGTCGACGCCCCGGTGCCCGAGGACGACCTCTTCGCCGGCATCGACTGATCCGAGCCCGGTCAGTCCGCGACGGCCACGATGCGCGCCAGGCCCGCGGGCCGACGGCGCCGGACGACGTACTCACGACGCAGCTGACCCCGAGGGTCGCCGTGGCCTCGACCAGGTGCAGGAAGGCCTCCACCGCCTCCTCGGAGGGTCGGGACCCGGCGTGGGTGTGGGCTCCAGGCCCCGGTGGCGAGGAACAGGCCGCCGCGGACGTCGTCGCGGGCCAGGAACGGCACCCGCAGAGCCTGCGAGAGCTCGCGTCCCAGGGTGCTCTTGCCGGTCCCCGGGTCGCCGGTGACCAAGACGACCCGGGGCCGCTCCTCGGTGGACGCGCCGTGGTCCCCCTCGGCGCTCACCGCGAGGCTTCGGACTGCTCGAGCCAGGCGTGCTGGAGGAGGATCACGGTCTTGGCGTCGCAGATCCGCCCGTCGGCCACCATGGCCCGGGTGTCGTCGAGGAAGACCTCGACGACGTCGATGTGCTCGTCCTCGTCGTCGGCGCCGCCTCCGGCCCCGATCCGCGTCCGGTGGCCGTAGGTGCCGCTGAACAGCGACAGGTGCTCGGTGACCGCGCCCGGGCTCATGTAGAGGCGGTGCACCAGCGTGAGATCGTCCACCCGGTGGCCGACCTCCTCCTCGATCTCGCGGCGCAGGGCCTCCTCGGCGTCCTCGCCGTCGTCGATGAGCCCGGCGGGGACCTCGAGGAGCATCCCGTCGGGGTGGTCGTTCAGATGGGCGGGGAGCCGGTACTGACGCACCAGGAGGATGGTGCCGCGCTCGGGGTCGCGCAGGAGGGCGGCGACGCCGTTCCCCCGGTCGTAGGCCTCCCGTTGCTCCTCGATCCACGTGCCGTCGGCCTGGCGGTGCTGGAACGTCGCCCGGCGCAGCGTGTACCAGGCGTCGCTCAGCACCTCGATGCGGACATCCCGCACGTCGGGGTTGGGGCCCGCCGGCGTGTCGTGGGGACGAGGCACAGGGGTCGGCGGGGCAGCCTCAGCCGGCGCGCTGGAGCTCGCGCAGGGGGCGGTAGCCGATCACGTGGGCGCCGGTCTGGCGCAGCTGCTCGGCCACGACGCCGATCCCCGACACCAGATCGAGGTCGTCGACCCGACCCTTCCAGTCGGGGGCGTGGCCCCGCAGCTCGGGGGTGTCGACCGCCGGGTGGACGTACATCTCGGTGACGCCGGGCCGCAGGTCGGCCAGGGCCGCCAGGACCTGGGGCCGGCTGCCGACCTGGTGGGCCCGGACCAGGTGGTCGGGGGCGATCACGCCCTCCTCGTCGGCCCGGTCGCGGAACGGGAAGCCCACGGCCTGCTGGGTCGAGGCCCCCGACAGGCGGAGCGGGAGGGTGTACTCGAGGGCGAGGTCGAGGTAGACGTCGAAGAACTCGGGCTTGAGCTGCAGCGTGCCCATGTGGCTGTCGAGGTGGGTGACGTCGAAGCCCCAGAGGATGGCCCGCTCGACCTGGGCGGTCAGCTCGCGGCGGACCTCGTCGAGGTCGGCATGGTCCCAGACGTCTGTGACCGTGCGGGGGAAGCCGCCGTCGCCGTCGAGGAGCGACGGGGCCCGGGTGATCGGGCCCCAGCGGTACAGGTCCCACTCCGAGTTGAGGGTCAGGTGGACGCCCACGTCCTCGCCCCGGTACTCGGATGCGGCGTGGCGGGCCCACGGGGCCGGGACCATCAGGGTGGCGCTGCTGGCCACGCCGTCGCGCAGCGAGCGGTACACCGCCTCGTTGGCGGCCTGGCTCGAGCCCAGGTCGTCGCAGTTGAGGATGACCACCCGATCGTCGGCGCGGTACCCGAGGCGCTCGGCGAGGCTCGTCACAGGCGATGACGCTACCGGCCGACGACCCCCGACCGGCGGCCCCGACCGGCGGCCCCGACCGGCGGCCCCGACCGTGGCACTAGCCATCGGGGCCACACGCGCCCCACAGGCCTCGGCCTGCGGCCCGGGCCTCGGCCGACACCCGGGCCAGCTCGGCCCGGTGCGCATCGTTGGGGGCGATGGACAGCGGGCGGGCGAAGCCATCGGCCAGGAGGGACTCGTTCACGAACAGGTCGTCGCGCGCCCGGACGATGTAGACGAGCAGTCGCCCGTAGCGGTCGCGCGCCTCGACATCGCGGGCCAGCCGCACGGCGGTGCCCACCGGTAACAGCTCCTTGGCGCGCGCCGAGGCCTCGGGCCCGTAGCAGCCCACCGGCTCGTTGGGATCGACCGTCTCGGGCGTGTCGATGCCGAGCAGCCGGGCCGTCTCGGCGTCGCGTCCGACCCGGACGTCGACCGTGTCGCCGTCGACCACCCGCACGACGGTGGCCGTGCCCGGTGCGCCGCCGCCGTCGTCGCCGACGAGCGAGCAGCCCGAGAGCAGCAGGGCGAGGACGAACAGGCTGGGGAGCAGACGAGCGCGGCGCACGGAGCACACCTCCGGTGAGGGGGATGGTGTGGCAGCCGGAGCTGCGATCCGAGCGTCGGCTCGTCGAGTCCCCTGACCCTACGCCGGGGGTGTGACAGCGAAGTTGGTCAGCCCAGGCGCTCGATGAGGGTGCCGGTGCCCAGGCCGCCGCCGCAGCACATCGAGATCAGGCCGTAGCGGCCGCCCGTGCGCTCGAGTTCGTGGAGGGCCTTGGTGATCAGCACCGATCCGGTGGCACCCAGGGGGTGGCCCAGGGCGATGGCGCCACCGTTGGGGTTGACCCGGTCGGGGTCGACGCCCAGCTCCTTCTGCCAGGCCAGCACCACCGAGGCGAAGGCCTCGTTGACCTCGAAGACGTCGATCTGGTCGACGCCGATGCCCGTCCGCTCGACCAGCCGCTGGGTGGCGTCGATCGGCCCGGTCAGCATGAGCACGGGGTCGACGCCGACGAGACAGGTGTCGACGACCCGGGCGCGCGGGGTGAGCCCCAGAGCGGCGGCCCGCTCGGCCGTCATCAGCAGCAGGGCGGCGGCGCCGTCGGAGATCTGCGAGCTCGACCCGGCGGTGTGGACGCCGTCCTCGCGGGCGACCGGCTTGAGCGTGGCCAGCTTCTCGAGCGTGGTCTCCCGCAGGCCCTCATCGCGGGCGACGTGGTGGGTCGTGTCGAGAGACTTGCCCTCCTCGTCGACGTCGGGGGCATCGACCTCGACGACCTGGGTGCCGAAGCGGCCCTCCTCCCACGCCTGGGCGGCCAGCTGCTGGGAGCGGAACCCGAAGGCGTCGGTGTCGTCGCGGGAGATCCCCCACTTCTCGGCGATGCGCTCGGCGCCCTCGAACTGCGACGTGAACTCGTACTGGCCGAAGTACGCCTTGGGGATGGGCACGCCCAGGCCCAGCTTCTTCGAGGAGTTGGACCCGATGGGGATGCGGCTCATCAGCTCGACGCCGCAGGCCACGGCCACGTCGGCCACGCCCGCGCCCACCAGGCTGGTGGCCAGGTTCGTCGCCTGCTGCGACGACCCGCACTGGGTATCGACGGTGGTGGCCGCCGTCTCCAGGGGCAGACCGGCCGAGAGCCACGCCGTGCGGGTGGTGTTGAACGACTGCTCGCCCACCTGGCTCACGCAGCCGCCCACGACCTGCTCGACCGCACCCGGGTCGATGCCCGAGCGCTCGACCAGGGCGGTGAGGGCCGTCCCCAGCAGGTCGGCGGGGTGGACGGTGGAGAGGGCACCGTTGCGTCGCCCCACGGGGGTGCGCACGGCCTCGACGATCACGACTTCGGACATGCGCCGAACCTACCGTCCCACCTCGACCCCGGCCTCCTAGCCTCGCCGCCGTGCAGCAGTGGTACCAGGATGGCATCGTCGGTCCGGCGCGCCTCCTGCGGGACGCGCTGGCGGTCGGCGATGTGGCGGACAGCGACAGGCATCCCGCCGCCGACACGATCGAGATGGCGATCGAAGCCCTGTTCCGCGGCGAGGCGAAGGCGCAGTACGCCGGGTGGCCGCGGGAGATGACCACCGACGGCTCGGTGGCGCACCTGGTCGTCCGCCCGGCGGAGGACACCGTGGTCGTCGCCGGCTCGACGTGTGCCGACTTCGGCCCCGACGCCTTCCCGCACCGCGCCGAGGTGGTGCTGGACCAGCAGGGGTCGGCCACGTTCACCCTCCAGGTCGGAGAGGTCGATGCCCGGACCGGGGCTCCACCCCGCCTGACCGGGCCGATCCTGGTGGCCGGCACGATCGACGGGCAGGTCACGCTGGAGCTGATCCTGGGCCGCCGTCAGATCCCGATCACGTGGACGACGGTGGTCGAGCTCGGACCGGCGAAGTTCGAGGGCTGACGCCCGAGCTCCTAGTGGGGGGTGAGGGCGCCGGTGGGGCTGAGGTGGAAGGCGAGGCCGGTGAGGTCGGGCTCGGGGCGGCCGGTGGTGGTGGCCGGGTCGGCGGGCGTGCCGAGGAGGACCCAACCCAGGAGCTCGTCGTCGTCGCCCATCCCGAACATCTCTCGCAACACCGGGCCGGTGCGGAACGGGACGCTCTTCCACATGGCGCCGAGCCCCAGGGCGTGGGCGGCCAGCACCATGGCGTAGCCGGTGCAGCCGGCCGAGACGACCTGCTCCCAGCGCTCGACCTTGGCCGGGCGGGGGGCAGCCACCACGGCGACCAGGGTCGGGGCCACGAACGCCTTGGACCGCAGCTTCTGGCGCCCCCCGTCGGGGAGGTCGGAATGGCGGGCCAGGCCGCCGTCCTCCAGGGCGTCGGCGAAGGCGGTGCGGGCCTCGCCGCTGACGACCACGAAGCGCCAGGGGCGGATGCGTCCGTGGTCGGGGGCGGTGGTGGCGGCCCGCAGGATGGTGTCGATCTGGGCGGGGGAGGGGCCGGGCTCGACGAGGGCGGACGTGCTGCGCCGGTCGAGCAGGACGGCGAGCACCTCGGTGGCGGGATCAGAGGTGCTCATGGACGGGGGCTCATCGCAGGCTCAATCCGGGGACAGATGGCCGGGGATCAGGCGGCGGTGCGGTGGTGGTGGTCTTCCCGATCGGACCGGGACCGGGCCGCTTCGAGGGCAGCGCGGGCCTTGGCGATGCCCCGACGACCGGCCTCGCGGTAGGAGTCGTCGATGCGCCAATCCGGTTCGACCGGGGGGAGGAGGTCGAGCTGTCGTGCCATGGGGATCACTATGGGGGAGGGGTGTGACAGTGAAGCATCGTCCCTGGTCAGCGACCTGTGGCGGTGCTCCTGGTTCAACCCCTCCCCGCCGTGGATGATTCCTACACCGGGGCGCCGGGGGCGACGAGGGGCCAGGGGCTGGTGCGCTCGGCCACCAGGCCCAGGTCGAGCAGGAGGGCGTCGGCGTGGTGGCGGCCCATGATCTGCATGCCCACCGGCAGGCCGTCCAGCGGCTCGACCGGGATCGAGATGCCGGGGTTGCCGCTGATGTTGGCCGGGATGGTGAGGGCGCCGTTGTTGCCCACCTCCACCCGCTCGCCCGCGACCCGGTTGTTGGACGACACGTGGGCCGGGAAGGCGACGTCGGGGTTGGTGGCGCAGATGACCAGGTCGACCTGGTCGAAGACGTCGGCCATGGCCTCGTTGCACAGGGTGCGGGAGGCCTCGCCCCGGGCCGAGGTCTCCAGGTTCACCATGCTCTCGGCGATCTCCAGGCCGAAGGCGATCTCCTTGGTGAGGTCGTCCTTGCAGGCGGGCCAGAGGTCGCCCAGCTCCATCTTGAGACCGACCAGGTTGCCCAGGGCCCAGGCCAGGTCGAGCGTCGGCAGCTTCACCTCGACGTCGACGATGGTCAGCCCGGCGTCACGGGCCAGGGCCTCGCCGGCGGCGATGACCCGCTCCTGCACGCCGTCGGCCACGACCGCCGAGCCGAGGGTCGGCGCGATCGCTACCCGCAGCCCGCGGAGGTCGTGGGTGCCGAGGTCGCGCTCCCAGCCCTCGATGCGGGGGAGGGAGTAGGGATCGCGGGAGTCGTAGCCCGAGGTGACGTCGTACCAGCGGGCCACGTCGCGGATCGACCGGGCCAGACAGCCGACCACCACGGTCATGGGGTGGACCAGCATGTGTGGCCCGCGGGGGATGCGACCGGCCGTGCCCTTCATGCCGACCAGGCCGTTGAACCCGGCCGGGATGCGGATCGAGCCGCCGCCGTCGCCGCCGCTGGCGATCGGCACCAGCCCGCCGGCCACGGCCGCCGCCGAGCCACCCGAGGACCCGCCCGCGGTCGCACCGTGTCGCCACGGGTTGTGGCTGATCCCGTTCTCCTTGGTGATGGAGATGTTCATGCCACCGAACTCGCTGGCGATGGTCTGGCCCACGAAGGCGGCACCGCCCGCGGCCCGGAGGCGGCTGGCCATGGTGCTGGTGTGGGCGGCGATCCGGTCGGCGAAGACCAGCGACGCCTCGGTGTCGGGCCAGCCCTCGACCTTGTCCAGCTCCTTGATGCCGACGGGGACGCCGCCGAACGGCAGCGACGTGTCGGCCGCGGCGACGGCGGCGCGGGCGCCCTCACGGTCGAGGTGGGACCAGGCGTTGAGCTCGGAGGCGTCGATGGCGGCGAGGCAGGCCTCGAGCTCCTCGGCCGGCGAGCGCTCGCCGGACCGGAAGGCATCGACCAGCGAGCAGGCGTCGCCCATCCAGGGTGTGTCGGACATGGCCGCGCACCCTACGGGAGACGCGTCAGTGGGTGAGGCCAACCCCGTCCTGGCAGTGCGGGCCACCCCAGTGCTCGACGAT
>DASYLG010000433.1:0-3825 GCA_036009685.1 Iamia sp.
CGAGGAAGTGGTCGAGGCCGGCGGCCTGTACGTCCTTGGTACCGAACGGCATGAGTCACGGCGCATCGACAACCAGCTTCGGGGCCGGTCCGGGCGTCAGGGCGACCCGGGCGAGAGCCGGTTCTACCTGTCGCTGGAAGACGACCTGATGCGGCTGTTCGCCACCGGCGCCATGAACTGGGTGATGTCCCGGGGCGGCGAGGACGAGGTGCCGATCGAGGCCAAGATGGTCACCAAGGCCATCGAGCGGGCCCAGAACACCGTCGAGCAGCGGAACGCCGAGATCCGCAAGAACGTGCTCAAGTACGACGAGGTCATGAACGAGCAGCGCAAGGTGATCTACGCGCGCCGCGACGAGATCCTGGGCGACGCCGACCTGCGCGACGAGACCCTGGCGAACCTGGCCGAGGTCGTCGACGAGCTCATCGGCACGCACTGCACGGGCGACTTCGGCGAGGAGTGGGACACCGAGACCCTCCTCGTCGAGGTGGCGACCTACTGGCCCACCGAGCTCACCGAGGACCAGGTCCGCGACTCGATCGGCACCGACGGCGTCTACGACCTGCTGATCGGCGAGGCCACCGCCTTCTACGAGGCCCGCGAGACCGAGCTGGGCGACGAGGCCATGCGCGAGATGGAGCGCCAGGTCGCCCTGCGGCTCATCGACCAGCACTGGCGTGAGCACCTCCACGACATGGACTACCTCCAGGAGGGCATCAACCTCCGGGCCCTGGGCCAGAAGGACCCGCTCGTCGAGTGGCAGCGCGAGGGCTTCGACATGTTCGGCGTCATGATGAAGTCGATCCAGCGCGACCAGGTCAAGTACGTGATGCACGTCCAGGTCGTGAAGGAGGAGGAGAGGACGGCGGCAGCGCCCGAGAAGCTCCAGACCTCCGGACCCGAGGACTCGGCCAGCTCCAGCGACGATCGCATCAAGGACGCGGCGCGCGCCCAGGCCAAGGCGGCGGGCGTCGAGGACACGCCGGCCGCGATCGAGGCGCCCAGCGCCGCCCCGGTCGTGAAGTCGGACTTCGACAAGACGCCCCGCAACGCGCCGTGCCCCTGCGGGTCGGGCAAGAAGTTCAAGCTCTGCCACGGCCGCACCCAGATCTGATCTGCTTCTGTCCGTCCCCGTGAACCGTGGAGGTGCACGGTGGTTGACAGAACCGATCAGGACTGGGTCCTGCACCTCGACCTCGACCAGTTCCTGGCCGCGGTCGAGATCCGGCGCCGACCCGAGCTAGCCGGGCGGCCGGTCGTGGTCGGCGGTGACGGCGACCCGACCCGGCCCCGCCAGGTGGTGGCCACGGCGTCGTACGAGGCCCGCGCCCACGGCGTGCGCTCGGGCCTGCCTCTGCGGACCGCCCTCCGGCGCTGCCCCGACGCCGTGTTCCTCCCGTCGGACCGGGCCGCCTACGACGCCGCCTCCGAGGAGGTGATGGCCACCCTCCGATCGTTCCCGGTGGTGGTCGAGGTGTGGGGCTGGGACGAGGCCTTCGTGGGCGTGCGCACCGACGACCCCGAGGGGCTGGCGGCGGACATGCGAGCCGCGGTGCTCGCCCGCACCGGCTTGTCGTGCGCCATCGGCATCGGCGAGAGCCGGCTGCTGGCCAAGACGGCCGTCCGGGCGGCCAAGCCCGGGGGCATCGCCCGGCTGACCCGGCGGGAGTGGGCCGAGGGATGGGGCCCGCGACCGGTCACCGAGGTCTGGGGCATCGGGTCCCGCATCGCCCGCCGGCTGGAGGCCTGTGGCGTCCGGACCATCGACGACCTGGCCCGGGCCGACGCCGACGGGCTGGCCGCCGAGTTCGGCCCCCGCATCGGACCCGGCCTCAAGATCCTGGGCCTGGGCGGGGGCACCGACCCGCTCGACGGCTCGCCCCGGGTCGCCAAGGGACGGAGCAAGGAGGTCACCTTCACCGAGGACATCACCGACCCGGCCCGGGTGGCCGCCGAGGTCGACACCCTGGCCCGGGCCGTGACCGCCGAGGTGGTGGCCGACGGGCGGCTCGTCACCCACGTCGCCGTCAAGGTCCGCACGGCCACCTTCTGGACCCGCACCAAGATCAGCAAGCTGGCCGATCCGACCACCGACCCCGCCATCGTCGCCGCCCAGGCCGCGGTGGTGCTGGGCCGCTTCGCCATCGAGCGTCCCATCCGTCTCCTCGGCGTCCGCGTCGTCCTCGACGAGCGCTGATCTGCGATCCCGTGTCACCCGTCGGCCGCCGCTCATCCGATGACGGGGTGATGAAGCGAACGCCGCAGCTCCACCAGGGCTTCGAGACCGAGTTCCCGCACCTGCTGGCGCTGGCCCTCCGGGTCACGACCCGGCTGCTGCGGGACCGGACCGAGGCCGAGGACGCCGCCGCCGAGGCGCTGGCCCGCACGGCCCGCCAGTGGTCCCGGGTCGGCGACCTCGACCACCGGGATGCCTGGGTGCAGAGGGTCGCCGCCAACGTGGCCATCGATCAGCTGCGCCGTCGCCGCCATGCCCCCGAGCCGGCCGTCGAGGCCGTCGTCGACCCGGTCGACCCGCTGGTGGGCCGGCTGGAGGTGGCCGATCTCCTGCGCGGCCTCCCGGCCCGCCAGCGCGAGGTGCTGGTGCTCCGATACGTGCTCGACCTGTCGACCGAGGCGACCGCGGCGGCTCTGGGCATCAGCGAGAACTCGGTCAAGACCCACACGACCCGGGCCCTGCAGGCGCTCCGCCGCAGCCGGCCCACGACCACGGAGGCGACCGTTGCGCACTGAGACCGAGATGCACGACCTGGTGGTGGCCAAGGTCGCCGCCCACCGCCGGCGCCGGACGCTCATGGCCTCGGCGGCCGGTGGCGTGGCGGCCGTGCTCCTGGTGGCGGCGGTCGCCGCCGGGGCGGCCGGTTCGGGTTCCGACGACAGCGTGAAGGCCGGCCCGGGCGACCCGACCACCACCACCGAAGCGCCCACCACCACCGAAGCCGCGCCGCCGACGACCCCGACCACGTCGACCACCACGACGACCACCACCACCACGACGCCGGAGACGACCACGACCGAGCCCCCGCCGACGACGACCGAGCCGCCGCCGACGACGACGGAGCCGCCCGGCTCGAGCGTGCCCGGGCCCAGCTGGCCACCGCAGGTGATCCAGCTGAGCCAGGGCGGCACCTACTGGGCCGCCTACCTCGCCGTGGCGGACCGGTACGACGATCCGTCGTTCGAGCAGGCTGCCGCCCCGGTCCGGGCCATCGGCTACACCAACGTCGGATCCGGGGGCCAGCTGGCCTGCGACCAGGACGCCACCACGGCCCTCGGCCTCGACCCCGAGGTCGACTGGTACGGCACGGCTCTCTACTTCCCCAGCGAGGAGCTCGCCCAGCGGTTCGTCGACCTCTATGAGCCCGAGATCGTCGGCGTCGCCCAGGTGCAGACCTACTGCATGGACTGATCGACCCGGGGCCGGACCCGGCGGCCGGCCTCGAGGTGGACGATGTCGTCGGCCCGGGCGAGGACGGCCGGGCGGTGGGTGACGACGAGGATCGAGGTGCCGTCCTCGGCGGCGGCGGCCAGCAGGCCGTCCCACAGCTCGGCCTCGGTGGCGGCGTCGAGGGCGCTCGACAGGTCGTCCACCACCAACAGCGCGGGCCGGCGGGCGAGGGCCCGGGCGGCGGCGACGCGCTGGACCTGGCCGCCCGACAGACGCACCCCGCGGGCCCCCACGACGGTGGCCAGACCGTCGGGCATGGACTCGACGTCGCGCTCGAGCCGGGACAGCTGCAGGGCGCGGGGGAGACGCTCGGGTGGCAGGCCCAGCAGGACGGCGTCGGCCAGCGGCTCGCCGAAGAG
>DASYLG010000434.1:0-6850 GCA_036009685.1 Iamia sp.
GACGCGGTGGGGTTCAACTTCGTGTCGGGGTCGCGGCGCCAGATCGCCCCGCAGGCGGCGCGAGACATCGCCCGCCGGTTGCCGGCCGAGGCGCTCACCGTCGGGATCTTCCGCGACGAGGCCCCCGAGCGGGTCGTGTCGATCGTCAACGAGGCCGGACTCCGCGGGGCGCAGCTGCACGGGCGGGAGTCGATCGAGGCCACCCGCTACGTGGCGGCGCGGGTCCCCTTCGTCATCAAGGCCTTCCGGGCCGACGACCCCGCCCTGGACCGGGCCGACGAGTACGGCGCCCAGGTCGTGATGCTCGACGGGGCCCGGCCCGGCAGCGGCGAGACGTGGGACTGGGACCTGGCCGCCGCCGTCCCGCCCGGGCTCAGGGTCCTCCTGGCCGGCGGCCTGACCCCCGAGAACGTGCCCGACGCCGTGCAGGCCGTCCGCCCGTGGGGCGTCGACGTCGCCTCGGGCGTCGAGCGCGCCGGCGCCACCGGGGGCCGCAAGGACCCCCGGAAGGTCCGTCTCTTCGTGGCCAACGCCCGGGCCGCCGCCCCCGAACCGGAGCCCGGCCCCGACGCCGCCCCCTACGACTGGATCGACGACACGTGAGCCCCTCGACCGACGCCCCGCCGACGAGCCACATGGGGGAGCCCGACAGCACGGGCCGGTTCGGGCGCTTCGGCGGGCGCTTCGTCCCCGAGACCCTGATCCCGGCCCTGGCCCAGCTCGAGCAGGGGTTCCGCGACGCCTGGGCCGACCCGGCCTTCCGGGCCCGCCTCGACGGCCTGCTGAAGGACTACGCCGGCCGCCCGTCGCCCCTCACCGAGTGCGAGAACCTGTCCGAGCGGCTCGGCCTCCGGCTCCTCCTCAAGCGCGAGGACCTGAACCACACCGGCTCGCACAAGATCAACAACGTCCTGGGCCAGGCCCTGCTCGCCCAGCGGATGGGCAAGAGCCGGGTCATCGCCGAGACCGGCGCCGGCCAGCACGGCGTGGCCACCGCCACCGCCGCCGCCCTCCTCGACCAGGAGTGCGTCGTCTACATGGGCGAGGTCGACATGGAGCGCCAGGCGCTCAACGTCTTCCGGATGCGCCTCCTCGGCGCCGAGGTCCGGCCCGCCCTCACCGGCAGCCGGACGCTCAAGGACGCCGTCAACGAGGCCATGCGGGACTGGGTCGCCAGCGTCGAGACCACGCACTACTGCCTCGGGTCGGTCATGGGCCCGCACCCGTACCCGTGGATGGTGCGCGAGCTGCACCGGGTCCTGGGCGACGAGGCCCGCGAGCAGTGCCGGGCCCTGACCGGCGGCGACCCCGACGTCGCCGTCGCCTGCGTGGGCGGCGGGTCCAACGCCGCCGGCCTGTTCGTGGGTTTCGCCGACACGCCCACCCGCCTGGTCGGGGCCGAGCCCGCCGGCGGCGCCGCCGTCGGCCGGGGCGTGCCCGGCGTCGTCCACGGGTCCAAGTCGTTCCTGATGCAGGACGAGTGGGGCCAGGTGCTGGAGGCGGAGTCGATCTCGGCCGGCCTCGACTACCCCGGCATCGGCCCGGAGCACGCCCACCTGGCCGACACCGGCCGGGCCGAGTACTTCCCGGTCAGCGACGAGGAGGTCGTCGACGCCTTCGTCACCCTGAGCCGCAGCGAGGGCATCATCCCGGCGCTCGAGTCGGCCCACGCCCTGGCCTGGGTCATCCGCGAGCGGGAGTCGCTGAAGGGCCAGACCGTGGTGCTGTGCCTGTCGGGCCGGGGCGACAAGGACGTCGAGCAGGTGTCCCGCCTCCTCGGCCCCAACGCCGGATCCGACCGGGGACTCGACATGGGGGGCCGCGGGTGAAGGCGAGGAGCCGAGCCGCCAGGCGAGGCGACCCAGCAAGCACGGCGGCGTTTCCCGGCGCAGCCGATCAACGACGTCGATGCCCCGGGAGGAGCCGATGAAGGCTCCGCGAGGGTTCCTGGAGGGCCACCTGCGGGCCCGCCGAGACAGTGGCGCCAAGCTCCTCGTCCCGTACATCACCGGGGGCATCGACCCCCGTTGGATCGACCTGGTCCGCTCGGCGGCCGACGCCGGGGCCGACGCCATCGAGATCGGCATCCCCTTCAGCGACCCGGTCATGGACGGCCCCACCATCCAGGCCGCGTCCGGGCAGGCCATCGCCCGGGGCGCCACCCCCGCCTCGATCCTCGATGACGTGAGCCGGGCCGACGTCGACATCCCCCTCGTCGTCATGACGTACTTCAACATCGGCTTCAAGATGGGCGTCGAGCGCTTTGCGTCCGAGGCCCGGGCCGCCGGCATCTCCGGCATGATCCTCCCCGACGTCCCCCTCGAGGAGATGCCCGAGTGGGAGCCCGCCGCCACGGCCTCCGGTCTCGAGACGGTGATGCTCGTCTCGCCCCTCACCCCCGAGGACCGGCTGCCGCGGCTCACCGAGCGGGCCCGGGGCTTCGTCTACGGCGTGAACCTCCTCGGCGTGACGGGGGAGCGGGCCACCATCGGCGCCATGGCCGCCGACCTCGGCGCCCGGATCAAGGCCGTCACCGACGTCCCCGCCGTCATGGGCTTCGGCATCTCGACCCCCGCCCAGGCGGCCGAGGTGGCCGGTCACGCCGACGGCGTGGTGATCGGCTCGGCCCTCATGCGCCGGGTGCTCGACGGCGAGGGCCCCCTGCGGCTGGGCCAGGCCATCGCCGAGCTCCGCGCCGCCCTGGACGCCGGGTGACCCCCGTTCTCGGCACGGAAGTGCCCGATATCCCGGCACTTCCGTGCCGAGAACGATGAGGGAGCTGCCGCGGGTCGATCTCTCGGCGGGGGAGGACGAGGTCGCCGAGCGCATCGACGCGGCCTGCCGCGAGGTGGGGTTCTTCACCGTCGTCGGGCACGGGGTCGACCCGGGCCTGCAGGCCCGGATGGACGCCGCGGCGCGGGCCTTCTTCGCCCGGTCCGAGGACGAGAAGGCCGTCATCGCCATGGCGCACGGGGGACGGGCCTGGCGGGGGTGGTTCCCCCTCCACGGCGAGCTGACCTCGGGCGTGCCCGACCACAAGGAGGGCATCTACTTCGGCGCCGAGCTGCCGCCCGACGACCCTCGCGTCGTCGCCGGGGTACCCCTCCACGGCCCCAACCTGTGGCCCGACGAGCCCGCCGACCTGCGCGCCGCCGTCACGGCCTGGATGGACGCCATGGAGGCTCTCGGCCACGTCCTGGCCCGGGCGATCGGCCTCGCCCTCGGCGTCGGCGGCGACTGGTTCGCCCATCACCTCACGACGGACCCGACGGTCCTGTTCCGCATCTTTCGCTACCCGCCGGTGGCGCCGCCGGCCGGCGGGTGGGGCGTGGCCGAGCACACCGACTACGGCCTCCTCACCCTGCTGGCCCAGGACGACCAGGGCGGGCTCCAGGTGTGCGGCCCGGATGGCTGGATCGACGTCCCGCCCCACCCGGGCGCGCTGGTGGTGAACCTGGGCGACATGCTCGACCGGATGACCGAGGGCCGCTACCGATCCACGGCGCACCGGGTCGTGCCCACCAGCGGCGACCGCGACCGGCTCAGCTTCCCCTTCTTCTTCGACCCGTCGTGGGAGGCCGAGGTCCGGCCGCTGCCGCTCGGCGGCGAGGTCCCCCCCGACGATGCCGCCACCCGCTGGGACGGCACCAGCCTCCGTCGCCTCGACGGGACCTACGGGGCGTACCTGACCGCCAAGGTCGCCAAGGTCTTCCCGGCCCTGGCGTCCGAGGTGGTCGAGGCCGATGGCTGACGACCCGACGCTGTACGAGTGGGCCGGCGGCACGCCGGCGTTCCGGCGGCTGCTCGACGCCTTCTACGACCGGGTCGAGGCCGACGACCTGCTGAGCCCCCTGTTCCCCGGCGGGGTCGGCGAGCAGCACCGCGCCGACGTGACGCTCTGGTGGGCCGAGGTCATGGGCGGACCTCCCGCCTACACCGAGCAGCGGGGCGGCTACCGCCGGATGCTCGACCACCACCGGGGCCTCGGGATCACCGCGGAGCAGCGGTTCCGGTTCGCCACCCTGATGAGCCGGGCCGCCGACGACGCCGGCCTGCCCGACGATCCCGAGTTCCGGGCCGCCTTCGTCGGCTACGTCGAGTGGGGCACCCGCCTGGCACTCTCCAACTCGGCCCCCGGGGCGGCCGTCGTCGAGGAGGCACCGGTGCCCCGCTGGGGCTGGGGCGTCGCCCCGCCCTACACCCCCGGCACCTAGGGCGGGTCCGTCGGCAAGCTGCGACCCTGATCCCCCTGTGAGGGGGACCAGGGTCGCAGTTTGGGGTCGATCGTGGAGGACACGCCCTAGCCGCTCGCGGACGGTCGGCTGGGGTCGTCGGGATGGCCACCGTGGCCGGCGAACGGGAGCTCCTGCGGGGCACAGGTCTCGGCGTCCGGGGCGCAGACGTACAGGAACGGGCGGTCGTCCCGGGCCTGGACGTTCGAGCTGGTGGCCAGGGCCATGATCGGGCCGTCGCCGTCCTGCCACACCGAGTCGGGGGAGAACGTCCGCTCGTCCAGGGCCACCGCACGTGTCACGGTCACGCTGACGCCCGCGGCGCCGTCGTCGACGACCACCAGCTCGACGAGGAACCCGGGCCCGGTGTTCTCCTCGGTGGCCCCGTGGCCGACCAGGCGGTCGTCGCCGACCCACGACAACCGGCCCACGGCGTCCACGGGGCCGGGGTCGACGACGCTGATCGTCTCACCGGTCGCCACGTCGACGACCTCGGGCGGCGCGAGGGGCTCGTCCCCGTCCGGGGGGTCCTCGCCTTCGGCGAGGCGGCCCATGATCACCCACGAGCCGTCGGGGGAGACGGCGCGAACGCCGCCGTAGCGGCCGAGCAGCCGCACGTCGCCCGGTCCGTCGAAGACGAGGGCATCGCCGGCCTCGGTGTCGGGGAGGCCGCGCCATCCGAGGAGCCGCTCGCCCGCCCAGGCGGTGACCTGGTAGTCGGCGAGGTCGGTCGTCCACGTCGTGCGCGTGCCGTCGGGCTCCACCACGTCGATCCGGGACCGGGGCCGGGGGCCGTTGCGCAGGATCGGGTCCTCGGGCACGGTCAGGGCGAGAGCCCCGTCGGCGCGCCGGGCGAAGGAGCGCACGCCCGCCTCCACCACCACGTCGCCGTCGGTCGTGAGGTGACGGAGATCAGTGCGGCCGAAGTCCTCCAGATCGGCGGCGTCGGCCTCCAGGTCCATCGAGAGGTAGTAGAGGCCCCCGGCCCCGTCGGGGACGGCCGAGGCCGATCCCGTCACCGGGCTGCCGGGGGAGACCAGCGGCGTGACGGTGCCGGTGGCGAGGTCGACGAGCGAGCTCGTCGTCACCGCCAGGCCGGAGCCCCCGAGGGCGCGGATGTCCTCCGGGGTCGGCGCCCGATCGGTCGGGGTGCTGGTCGAGGACGACGGGCGCTCGGTGGAGGTCGTGGAGGTCGTCCCGGTGTCGACGCGGGCGCTGTCGTCCCCGCCGCGGGTGGCGATCACGGCGGCGCCGGCCAGGGCGAGGACGACCAGGACGGCGGCGGCGAGGGCGAGCCGGCGATCACCGGGGCGGCGCCGCTGTCGCTCCTGCGTCGCGATCCGCTCGTCGGCCCGCTCGTCGAGGAGGGCGCCGGCGGCCCGCAGCCGGGCGTCGAGGTCGGTGTCGGAGAGGGTCACGGTGCGTCCTCCTCGAGGTGGGCGCGCAGGGCGGCCAGGCCCCGCGTGACGTGGTTGGTCACGGTGGTCGTCGGGACGCCCAGCACCTCGGCGACCTCGCGGTAGGTCCAGCGGTGCGCCTTCACCAGCAGGACGGCCATCCGCTGCTCCGCCGGCAGGTGGGACAGGGCCAGCAGCGTCAGCTGGGCGTCCCGGCGGTCGGGCGGGGCGGCGGCGTCGGGCGGCGTGGCGTACGAGGGCGTCCGGTCCCGCCACCGGCGGTAGCGCCGACCGCGGGACTGGGCGACGCGGTAGAGGTAGCCGACCACGTTGTCGATGTCGGCCAGCCGGTCCCGGTGCTCCCAGGCCCAGGCCATGACGTCGGCCGTGAGGTCGACGCCGACGTCGGGCCCGTGGCGGGCGACGAGCACGCGCCGGAGCCGCGGCTCGACCCGGGCGACGAGATCGTCGAACGGCTCGGCCCGGGCCTCGTCTCCGGTCACCACCTCGCCTCCCACACCCCCAGAGACCCCGACCCCGGCCGATCTCATTCAGCCGACGGGCATCAGTCCGAGTTCACGTCGATGGTGGCGATCTGCCAGCCGGCGTCGGAACGGGCCGCGGTCACCACGATGAAGGCCTCGGTGCTCCGGTTGCGGAAGTTGCAGGTGCTGGTGGCGAACTCGCCGGTGTCGCAGCCCTGGACCTCGAACCCGTCGGGCGGGACGACGAACAGGGCCTCGACGACGTCACCGGGGGCGATGGCCGCGGCGCGGTCCCGATCGCCCCCCTCCCAGGCCGCCTTCAGCTCGTTGACGGCGTCGGCCGCCTCGGCGGTGAAGGCCGTGGGCGTGCTCGGCGCGGTGCTCGCGGGGGTGCTGGCCGTCGTCTCGGCGCTCGACGGGGTGGGCTCGGCATCGGTGGTCTCGGGCGGGATCAGCGACGTGTCCGAGCCACCGTCGCCGGCCTCGTCATCGCCGCCGCAGCCGGCGGCCCCGGCGGCCAGCCCGATCACCACGGCCAGGGGGGCGGCGGTGCGGAGGAGACGGGCGGGGACGGACGGACGGGCGCGCACGGGCGCCACGTTAGGGAGCGTCCCGGGGTGCCGGCGGGTCGGTGCCGTCGCCGTCTCGATCGCCGTCTCGGTCGCCCTCGGGCGGGTCGAGGTGCCGGTGGAGGAAGGCGATGGTCCGCTCCCACGCCAGCTCGGCGGCGATCGGG
>DASYLG010000435.1:0-8321 GCA_036009685.1 Iamia sp.
CGAGCAGGCACCGATGACGTCGACCGATCCGGACGCCGACCTCCTGCCGGCGGCCCAGGCCGGAGACCGTGATGCGCTCGACGCCCTGCTCCGGCGGCACGAGCAGCAGCTCTACGCGGTGTGCCGGCGGGTCACCGGCGACCCGACCGATGCCCTCGACGCCCTCCAGGACGCCATGATGGCCATCGTCCGAGGCCTCCCCCGCTTCGACGGTCGCTCCAAGGTGAGCACCTGGATGCACCGGGTCGCCACCAACGCCTGCCTCGACGAGCTCCGCCGGCGCCGGCGCCGGCCCACCGACCCCCTGCCGGAGTACGAGGTCGACCCCCACGACGGCGCCCCGACCGTGGCCGACACCGTCACCGACCGCACCGACATCGACCATGCCCTCACCCTCCTGCCCCCCGAGTTCCGGGCCCCGCTCGTCCTCCGCGACCTGATGGGCCACGACTACGCCACCATCGCCGACCTGCTCGACATCCCCCCGGGCACCGTCCGCTCCCGCATCGCTCGCGGGCGAGCCGCGCTGGCCGGCCACCTGGCCGGGAACCAGGGCCCCGCCCCCGACCGTCCCACCCTCCAGCCATGACGCCCCCCGATCACGATCCCCTGCTCGACGACGGGCCGCTCGACGACGACACCCTGGCGGTGCACGCCGTCGTCGACGACGAGGCCACCGCCGAGCAGCGCCGGCGGGTGGCGCGGGACCCCCGCCTGGTCGCCCGGGTCGCCGAGGTGCGGGCGGCGGTCGCGGCCGTGGCCGCCCCGATCGATCCCCCGTCCGACGCCGTCCTGGCCGCCCTGCGGCGCCGGGCCCTCGATGCCCTCGACGAGGCCCCGCCGGCCGCGGTCGCCGGCCCCCCTCCCTCGGACGAGGAGACGTCGCCCGCCGCCGGCGGCCCGGTGCGCGACATCTCCTCGGCCCCCACCCGGCGGACCCGGCCGCTCCCACCCCTGCCGGCGGTGGCCGCCGTGGTCGTGCTCCTGGTCCTGCTCGGGGTGGGGCTGCTGATCGCCGGTGGCTCGGACCCGGGCGAGGACACCGCCAGCCGCGACGCCGCCGGCGGGGCGGCCGAGTCGTCCGCGACCCTCGCCGACGACGGGCAGACCGAGAGCGCCGACGAGGGGCTGAACGGCACCGGCGACGACGGTGCGGCGGCCGACGACCCCGAAGATCCCGACGAGGCGACGACCAGCGACAGCGAGGGCCCCTCGGACGCCGCCATCGAGGAGCTCCTCACGGCGGCCACGGCCCGCTACTCCACCGAGGCCGACCTCCTCACCGACCTCCGCCGGATCGACCCCGATGCCCTCACCCTCTCCGGCTCGGGCACCACGGGCACCGACGAAGCGGGGAACGGCCCGCACTGGGTCGTCGCCGTCCGCGAGTGGCTGGCCGCGGCTCCCGTTCCCGAGGACGGGCCCACCACGACGGTCGCACCGGCCACGGGATCGACGACCGACGGGGCCCAGATGTCGGAGGCCTTCGCCCGCGACCCCGTCGCCACCCGGTGCGACACCGTGCAGCGATCCGCCGAGCCCGGGCTGGGGCCGGCCACCGCCGCCGCCCTGGTCGACCTGGACGGCACCCCCGTCCTGGTGCTGAGCAACCCGGTCGAGATCTCCGACCGGGCCCCGTCCGGCATCCGGCTCACGGTCCTCAACGCCCTCGACTGCTCGCCCCGAGCCGCCGTCCTGCGCTGACCGACGAGCCCGGGCCGGCGACACCCCCCGGCCGCTAGCCTGCGCCTCCGTGCCCGAGATCCCCGCCCCCTCCTCGCCCCCCAGCGGCAGCGACTGGCCGGCCCAGGCCACCGACGCCATCGTCGGCCTGATCGACTCGGTCAAGGAGAAGGTCAACGGACCGGCCACCTCGATCGCCCGAGGCGTCGTCTACGGCACGCTCGCCGCCCTGGTGGGCACGGCGGCCCTGGTGCTGTTCCTCGTCCTGCTCGTCCGGGGCTTCGACGTCTTGGCCCAGGTCCTGCTCGACCTGGCCGACGCCGAGCGGGCGGGACGGTCCGCCTGGATCGCCCACATCGTCACCGGGCTGATGTTCCTCGTGCCCGGTGCGATCCTGTGGCGGAAGGGCACCCGAGCCCCTGGCCCCGCCACCGACTGATCCCGGAATACCCCCCGGGGGTTCCCTGTTCCTGTCTACGGGTCCCCCGCGCCGGCTCACGGCCGCCGGGGACCACCCGACGCACCTGGAGGTCGCGTGCCCGCTGACACCCACAAGCTGATCATCATCGGATCGGGCCCGGCCGGGCTGACGGCGGCCATCTACGCCTCGCGGGCCGCCCTCGACCCGCTGCTCCTGGAGGGCGAGCCCTCATCCACCACCGACCAGCCCGGTGGCGCCCTGATGACCACCACCGAGGTCGAGAACTTCCCCGGCTTCCCCGAGGGGATCATGGGCCCGGACCTGATGCTCAACTTCAAGGCGCAGGCCGAGCGCTTCGGCGCCGAGCTGCGCATGGAGAAGGCCACCAAGGTCGACCTGTCCGCCCGCCCGTTCCAGATCTGGGTCGGCGACCCCGACGCCGCCGAGCCGACCTACCGGGCCGAGGCCGTCATCATCTCCACCGGCGCCCGGCCCGTGATGCTGGGCCTGCCGGGCGAGCAGGAGCTGGTCGGCCATGGCGTCTCCACCTGCGCCACCTGCGACGGCTTCTTCTTCCGCGACCACGACATCGCCGTGGTGGGCGGGGGCGACTCGGCCGTGGAGGAGGCCCTCTTCCTCACCAAGTTCGCCCGCTCGGTCACCATCGTCCACCGCCGCGACGAGCTGCGGGCGTCGAAGATCATGCAGGAGCGGGCGCTCGCCAACGAGAAGGTCCAGTTCGCCTGGAACAGCGTGGTCGACGCCATCGAGGGCGACGGCACGCTCCGGAACGTCAAGCTGCGCGACGTCCTCACCGACGAGATCCGCGACCTGCCCGTCACCGGCCTCTTCGTCGCCATCGGCCACGTGCCCAACACCGACGTGTTCAAGGGTCAGGTGGCCATGGACGCCGGCGGATTCGTCATCACCTCGCCCGACGGCACGCTCACCGACGTCGAGGGCGTCTTCGCCTGCGGCGACGTCCAGGACACCGTCTACCGCCAGGCCATCACGGCCGCCGGCTCGGGCTGCATGGCCGCCATCGACGCCGAGCGCTGGCTCGAGGCCCAGGACTAGCCCCGGAAGAACCGCCGCCCCGTCCCGGTTGGACGGCCCGCCGGGACGCATCGTCCCCCCCGAACGACACCCCACGAAGGAGCGCCACCATGGCCAACGGAGTCGAGACCCTCACCAGCAGCACGTTCGACGAGACGGTCGTCTCGTCCGATCTTCCCGTCCTCGTCGACTTCTGGGCCGAGTGGTGCGGGCCGTGCAAGGCGATCGCCCCCATCCTGGAGGAGATCGCCGACGAGCACGGTGAGCGTGTCCGCATCGCCAAGATCAACGTCGACGAGCACCCCGACATCGCCCGGCGCTTCGACGTCATGAGCATCCCCACGCTCATCCTGTTCAAGGAGGGCACCGCCGAGGCCCGCCTGGTCGGGGCCAAGGGGAAGAACCAGCTGGTCCAGGAGATCAGCGCCCACCTCTGACCAGTACAGGGCCGAACTGGCCCTCACGGGTTGCACGCACGGGGGACCGGTCCGGTGACCGGTCCCCCGTCTCGCGTCCGGGTTCGAGAGACGCGACCCCCCGGGGAGGCTCTAGCCTGCGGCGGTGCCCGACCGGACCTCCGCCGCCCACCCCCCGGTGGGCGGTGACCCGCTGCCGCTGCGGCCGGGCGACTCCGGCCCGGCCGTCGACGACCTCCACCACCGTCTGCGGCGGGCGGGCACCAGCCCGGGCGACGACGGCGCCTTCGACGCCACCACCGAGGCGGCCGTGCGGGCCTTCCAGTCCGAGCGCGGCATCCGGATCGACGGGATCTGCGGCCACCAGACCTGGACCGCGCTCGTCGAGGCGGGCTGGCGGCTGGGCGACCGGCTCCTGTTCGAACGCCAGCCCATGCAACGGGGCGACGACGTGGCCGAGCTCCAGACCCGTCTCGGCGGCCTCGGCTTCCTCGAGGACCGGGTGGACGGCTTCCTGGGCCCCCGCACCCGGCGGGCCCTGCAGGACTTCCAGCGCAACTGTGGCCTCACCGTCGACGGCATCTGCGGGCCCGAGACCATCGGCGAGCTGGTCCGGCTGGGCGCCCGCACCCCCACCGCGGTCAAGGCCGGCGTGGTCGAGCGGGCCCGGCTCCGGGCCACCCCGCGCCAGCTGGCCGGGCGTCGCATCGTCGTGGGCGACCTCGGCGGCGTCGCCGCCCTGGCCACCACCGTCGAGCGGGTCCTCCACGGCCTCGGCGCCGAGACCATCGTGATCGGCCACCCCGACGGCTCGGCCCAGGCCCAGGAGGCCAACGCCCTCGACGCCGAGCTGTACATCGGGCTGGGCATCAGCACCGAGGCCCGGTGTGCGTTCTACGCCACCTCCGGCTTCTGGTCCGAGGGCGGCCAGCGGCTGGCCACCCTGCTGGCCGACGAGCTGGGCCGTCCCGAGCTCGCCCTCGACCAGATCGCCGTGATCGGCATGCGGTTGCCGGTGCTGCGCGAGACCCGCATGCCGGCGGTCGTCGTCGAGCTGGCCCCGGCCCGCGCCGTGGTCGAGAAGGGCTCGCTGCTCGCCGAGCGGGTCCGCACCGCCGTCGGCGCCTGGGTCGCCGACCCGCTCCCCGCCCAGATCTGACCGCCGGCGGCTCCGGGGCCTCTCCGCGCCTGCCGATAGACGGGTGGGACGACCCGGATCGCCGCAGAGGCCCCTCAGCGGCCGTCTGACGGGATCGACCCGGTCTCGGCATGCCCAGGTGCGGGCGATCGGCGCCTCCGTGGCCCGTGACGGCCTCCTGGGGCTCGCGGGGTGTGTCCCGATGATGATCTCGACTGGCATGATTTCAACAACCATGGCCCGAGACCACGTTCGTCCAGTGACGAGGTCGGCGGTCCCCGATCGCCAGTGATCACTGCGGTTCACCTCATGAAGCGGGCGGCCTCATCCCGGCGATGAGGGTCAACCTTGTCCACCGACTTGTCCACAGCCTGTGGTCAACTGCCGGGGTGAGGTGGAGGCTGACCGCATCGACCTCTCAGGAAGGCGGGGGATGCGCCTCGGGGTCGGTCAGGATCCGGTAGATCCGCTCGAGATCTTCGACGGTGGCGAAGTCGATGACGACCTTGCCCCGCTTGGCCCCCATCGAGACCGACACCCGGGTGTCCAGGCGGTCCGAGAGCAGGCCCTCGAGCTCCAGGAGGCCGGGGGGGCGGGTGTGGCCGGGCTCCGGGGCCGCCGTCTTGGGCTTCGGGGCGTCACCAGCCTGGCGAGCCCGCACCGCCTCCTCCACATCACGCACCGTGAGCGATCGCTCGACGCACTTCCGGGCCAACGCCTCCTGGTAGGCACGGTCCGGGCTGCCCAGCAGGGCCCGCCCGTGACCGGCCGAGAGCTGGCCGTCGCGGACCATCCGCTGGACCGAGGGGGGCAGCTGGAACAGCCGGAGGATGTTGGCCACGGCCGAGCGGGAGCGTCCGACCCGGCGGGCCACGTCGTCCTGGGTCAGACCGAAGTCCTCGATCAGCTGCTGGTAGGCGCCCGCCTCCTCCAGGGGGTTGAGATCCTGGCGGTGGAGGTTCTCGACCACCGCCTGCTCGAGCGAGGTGCTGTCGTCGATGGTGCGGATGACGGCCGGGATCCGGGCCAGGCCGGCGCGACGCGCGGCCCGCCATCGACGCTCGCCGGCGATCAGCTCGTAGCGGTCCCCCGCCGGGCGCACGAGGACGGGCTGGAGGACACCGAGCTCGCGCACCGAGGCGGACAGCGAGGCCAGGGTCTCCTCGTCGAAGTGGCTCCGCGGCTGGTGGGGGTTGGGATCGATGTCCCCGACGGCCAGCTCGGTCATCCCCGCACCCGATGCGGGCGGTGCCTCCGATGGTTCGCTGGAGCCGGGGATGAGCGAGTCGAGACCCCGCCCCAAGCCGCTACGCCGGGCCATGGCTGACCTCCTCGGCCAGCTCGCGGTAGGCGATGGCCCCACGAGAGGTCGGATCGAACGTGATGATGGACTGACCGTAGGACGGCGCCTCGGAGAGACGGACCGTCCGGGGGATGACCTGCTTGCAGACCTTGTCGCCGAAGTGCTCCCGCACCTCCTGGGCCACCTGATCGCTCAGCTTGGTCCGGGCGTCGTACATCACCAGCACGATGGTCGATACCCGCAGGTTGCGATTCAGGTTCTTCTGGACGAGCGAGACGTTGCGGATGAGCTGGCCCAGGCCCTCCAGGGCGTAGTACTCGCACTGGATGGGGACGAGGACCTCCTCGGCCGCCGCCATGGCGTTCACGGTGAGCAGGCCGAGTGAGGGCGGGCAGTCGATCAGGATGTAGTCGAAGTCGTCGCGGACCTGCTCGATGGCGTTGCGCAGACGCATCTCACGGCTGAAGGCGGGCACCAGTTCGATCTCGGCGCCGGCCAGGTCGAGCGCCGAGGGGGCGACCAGCAGGTTCTTGATCGCCGTCCCCTCGATGCAGTCCTCCAGAGGGGAGTCGTGCAGGATCACGTCGTACATCGACGTCTCCAGCTCACGGACGTTGATGCCCAGCCCGGTGCTGGCGTTGCCCTGCGGATCCAGATCGACCACCAGCACCCGGTAGCCCAGGACGGCCAGGGCGGCGCCCAGGTTGACCGCCGTCGTGGTCTTGCCGACGCCACCCTTCTGGTTGGCGATGGCCATGACCCGGGGCAGGCCCTCGCGAGCAAGGCCGTCGTCGGGCGTCTCGCGCGCGGCCGGAGCGGGCTCGGGCGGTGGCTCGTCCGCGGCGCGGAGAGCTTCGAAGATGGCTTTGCTCCGCTCGTCGACCGGTGGCTGCTGCGACGTGGGGGGCACTGCGCCATCCTCGCGGTCGCACCCCCCGGTTGCAAGGACCCTCGACCACGTTCCACGTGAAACATCGCGCCCCAGGGGCGATGTCCGGCCATCGGGGGCCGTCCCAGGATCTCCGTCCGCCCTCCCTCCCCTGCCCGAGGACCGGGGATCGGATCCACGCAAGATGCTGGCGTTCCAGCGGGCACTCTCGCCTCGGAGGTCCTAGACCGGGTCGTCCAGGAGTACCACCCCGTCGGCTCCGCAGGCGGTGCTCTGACCAGGGAGAGCGTCATGTGCCTGGCGCTCTGGCCTGCGTCGTCCTGGGACGGCGCATGGGCGCTCCGGGCCTTGGACGGCAGCAAACGTTCCACGTGAAACATCCTCTGGGAGCGCCTGCAGAGGCCATGCCAGCCGGCCAGCGGCCGCTGAGAAGTACCCGGGAGGCCCAGCCCGCCGCGGCGGCGGCCGAGCCGAGCCAGCCCCGGGCGCAGTCAGTGGGCACCGGGCCACGCAGACACCGACGCAGGTCTGGCATCCCGGCATGCGCCCAGCCTCCCGTTCGGCGCCTCCCGCTCCCCGGGTGCCAGCGAGCACGGCCTGGGCCCAGGTGATACGTGCGCGTCGGTCTGCGTCGCCCGACCTGCCTCGGTGGCGGCCGAGCCGGGCGATTAACGGGCCCAATTCGGTGGGCACCGGTTCCGGGCCAGGACGCTGGCTCCTCCACCCCACCACACCGACACAGCCCTCCAACGGCGTCTCCCGATCCCGGATTCCGGAGGGCATCGCCCAGGTGGTCAGGCACGCGTGGGGCGAACCCCGTCCGTCGGCCGAGCCCCCGAGAGGTCTAGCCACGCCAGGCGGACGCCCGCTCAGTGCTCATCCGCTCGGCGGGGGCGCTGGACCAGGGCCCGGGCGTTCCAGCTGGGGACCGCTCGCGGCCGGGGCCGGCCAACGGCGGGCACCGGAAGAGGGGGGCCGGTTGATCGCCTGGATGGCGAAGTCGTCCTGGCCCGGCGGGTGGAGGGCGGTTGCCTGCACGTCTTCGGCCAGGCCGTCAGCGGTGAGCGGGGCTCATCCCGACTCTCGGCGGCCGGAGGCCGGCGCCGGGAGACGCAGGAGCGCGATCGCGGGGCGGCAGGCGCATCCGGGGCCAGGCCTCTCACGCTCGGAGCGGACCGGTGGGACCGTCGACGGCATGGCGGTCAGCGGGGCGGCGCGGGCGCGGTCCCGGGCAGGGGAGTTTCACATGGAACATGACGGTTGGGCCGGCCCTCATGGGAGGTCGGACCTGTGGAGGTGTGTCGCATCGGGGGCCGAGGAGGGCGCATCGAGTCCCTGATGGCAGACGGAAGGTTGCGGGAGGGTTGCAGATCGGGGTCGGGCCTCGTCCACAGGATGTGGAGGAATCGGTGGAC
>DASYLG010000436.1:0-6676 GCA_036009685.1 Iamia sp.
CGCCGCTCTCGAGCTCGATGTCGACGAGCTCCATCCCGGCGCGGGCGCACACGGGCTCGGCGAGGGCGTGCACGTCGTCGATCACGGTCATCTGCGGTCACCTCCTCCTCGTTCGGCCAAACAAAAGGCGTGGGCCGAAGCCCACGCCTGATCAGCGCCCCACCCATCGCAGGTGAGGGACGACAGCATAGCGGCGCCGGCCCGGACGCGGTACGGGCGCGGTACGGGCGACCACCTCTCCACCAGCCGCGGTGGTCGGGTGGTCGCCCGTGGGGCCAGCCTGCCAGGCGGCGGGCCGAGCCGACGATCCGGTGCGCTACGGCGTGGCGGCGCCGACCCTCTCTGCGTACTCCTGCGAGGTGATGATCTCGGCGATGACCTCGAGACGGCCGGCGAGGGTGCCGACGCGGGCCGCGGCGGAGTCCAGCTCGGACGGCGTCGGGGTCCGGGCCAGCAGGCCGAAGAAGATCTCGCTGGCGTCGACCGTGGGCCGGGTCAGCCCCTTGTTCTCGGCGCTCTCGGAGAAGAGCACCATCAGCTCGGCCCGGGTGAGCCCGGTCTCGAGCCGCCCGACCCAGTAGTCGATATCGGCCGGGCTGGCCGGCCGGTCGAGGACGTTCTCGTAGACGAGCTGGACGAGCTCGGTGTCGTCGAGGTCGCCGTACACGGTGCGGAACTCCGCCGAGGCGACGAACAGCCGGGCCATCTGCCGGAGCGACAGCCCGTCCTGGAACCGGTCGGCCCAGTACTCGACCCCGCCGAAGTCGGCCCGGCGGCCGAGCGCGGCCAGGTAGAGGCGGATCACCGGGGCCCGGAGCGGGTCGTAGGCGATGCGGCGCAGGTTGTCGACGAGCCGGGCCCGGGTCAGGGACTCGTCCTCGAGCGCCTCGGTGAAGACCTCGAGCTCGTTGGCGCCCGGGGACCGGCCCACGAAGTCGTGGAACTGCTGGATGACGAAGTCCTCGTCGTCCAGCTCGGGCACCGGTGGGGTCGGGAAGGCGAACCGGGCAACCGACGGGTCGTGGTCGCTGACGCCCCGGCCGGTGGCGGGCTGGTGCTCGGCCGGCCAGTCGGCGTTGACGTGGGCGACCCGCTGCTCGACCAGGACGTCCATGAGGTCGGGGACGACGAACTGCTGGTCGAGGGTCTGGGCCTGGCCCTCGAAGACGTACGAGTAGGCCGCGGCCGGGACCTCGTCGACCAGGACGTCCCACAGGCTCAGCAGGCCCTGGTCGTAGAGCGGCGCCAGCTGGTCGCTGGGACCGTCCGGCGGCGGGATGGGGTCGTCGGGCCGGGGGAAGACGTTGAGGTCGCCGGCGACCATGACGTAGGCGCCGGGCGACTGGGTGTCGATGGCGTCGGCGATGGCGGCGGCGTACGCCGCCTGCTCGGTGCGCTGGCCGATGCGCCCGTCGGGCCCCGACGAGAAGTGGTCGTTGACCACCCACAGCTCGACCGGCTGCCCCTCGTCGACGTGCTCGTGGAAGATGAAGAAGCGGCCCACCTGGGCGGCGCGGGTGAAGACGTTCGAGCCGTCGACTCCGGTGGAGGTGTCGACGTCGCCGGGTAGGTCGGCGTTGAGCGCCTTCGGGTTCTGGACGTCGGTGTTGGACGCCAGGGGCTCGCCCCGGTACTCGACGTCCGGATCTGACCCTTGGACGGCGTCGTCGCTGCTGGGGTCGGGCAGGCCGACCCGGTCGGCCCGGTACAGGAAGGCGTTGTGGATGCCGCGGTCGTCGGCGCCGTCGCGGTCGGAGGCCACGTCGTAGACCGGCCCGCCGTCGGCCGTGATCCCCAGGGCCAGCTCCTGGACCGTGTCGGGCTTGCCGTCGCCGGCCTCGGCCCCGCCACAGGTGAGGGCGGTGCCGGACACCGAGCAGATGTCCTGGTCCTCGGCCTCCTGCACCGTCACGATGTCCGGCGAGTGCAGGGCGTCGCGGATCTGGATCGACAGGCCGGCGAGGCGATCGGCGTAGACCTGGTCGCTGGCCGGCACGTAGTCGAACGGCGGGCTGACACCGGTGCACCCGGGGTTGCCGGTGAAGTCGCAGCCGTCGGTGGGGTCGTCGCGCCGGTCGTAGAGGTTCTCGACGTTGATGTTGCCGACCGAGTACTCGAGGTCGCGGTCCGGCTCCTGGGGGGCGGCGTTGGCCGCCGGGTCGACGCCGTCGACGAAGGTCGGCTGGGCGGTCACCTCAATGCGGTACTTGTCGAAGGAGTAGTTCAGGGCGCCGGTGAGGGCGCCGCCGGTGGTGGCGAAGGTGCGGGCCGGCGGGAGGAGGACGGTGTCGTCGGCGGCGGCGGCCTTGACGCCCTGCGGGCCGACGAGGATGCGCTGGCCGTTGCCGTCGTCGAACAGGCCCGGCTGGGCGTCGAGCGGGTGGGCGTCGCGGAAGGTGCGCCGGGCGTAGGGATCGGCGCGGGCCACGAGCGGGTCGTCGCCCCGGATCATCCAGATCTCGGAGTCGGCCGTGCCCGGGAAGACCGAGCGGCCGCCGGTGACGCTGGCGCCGGCGGGGACGGTGACCTGCATGCCCTCGAGCCGCTCCCAGGAGATGCCGGCCTGCGTGGCGTCCTCGGGCGGGTCGGCCTCGACGGCGGCCGGGACGGTGTTGCCGGTGCTGTTCAGCACCACGTCGGTGACCGAGGTGAGCTGGGTGGCGAAGAAGAACTCGCTGGCCTTGGCGGTGATGGTGATGGCGTCGCCGACGGCCGGGGTGTAGCCGTCGACCGTCGCGCTCGACCCGGTGAAGACGAAGATGCCCTCGGCCGTGTCCGGGTCGGCGTCGACGGCGCCGTCGGGCGTCTGGATCCAGAAGCCGTTGGTGGAGCCACCGGACGAGGTGCGGGCCAGGCTCCGCTCGGTGACGATCCCCGAGGTGACGATCTCGTCGCCGCCGCTGTTGCCCGTCGCCGGGGCGAAGGGCGAGCGGCTGGTGGGGCCGGTGGCGGAGCCCTGGATCTCGGCGATCGTGTGCTCCTCGGGCTCCGGCGGCTCGGCGGTCCCGTCACCGGCGAGCCCGACGCCACCGAAGGTGTCGATCGGGAACCCGGCGAAGACGGCGGAGGGGTCGTAGGCGTTCGAGGTGTCGGTGTCGGGCGTCTCGCTGGCCGCCGCCCGCCGGAGGGTGGCGTCCTGGGTGCTCGTGTCGCCGGTGCCCCACTCGGTGCCGGGATCGACGCCGACCTGGCCGATGGAGTCGACGACGGTGCCCGGGTCGCCGCCCTTGGTGAGCACGACGGCATCGTCGCCGTTGAAGTTCACCGCCGTGCCGCTGGTGAGGTCGGCCACCGAGGTCAGGTCGGTGCCGGCGCTGGAGTGGGCGATGACGAAGACGTCACCGGCGGTGATGCTGCCGGTCAGCGGCGTGTTGGTGCCGGGGACGGAGGCGCCGTTGGCGTAGAGGCGGAGCGTGTAGCCGCCCGCCGTCAGGTCGACGGACGCGGCCGTCTTGTTCTCGATCTCGATGGCCTTGTTGTTGCTGGTGCCCTCGACGTACTCGGAGATGAGCAGGTCGGTGGCGACGGCCGCGGCCGGCTGGGGAGCCACCGCGAACCCGCCGAGGAACGCCAAGAGGAGAGCGAGCGCGCCGAGGGCGCGTCGCCGGGAGTGGAGGAGCACGGGGGAATGCCGCCTTATGTGTCAGTGCGGGGGATGGACGGGATCAGGCTGCCACAGGACGCCCGTCGCTGCCCGGCCTCTGCGTCAACAGTCTGTCAACCTGGGCTGAACCGGGGATGGACGGCCCGCCGGGCCGTCGGGGTCAGTACGACCGGCCGAGGGTGGCGACGCTGTCGGGGTCGTCGTCGGTGATGGCGACGTCGCCGTCGGGGCTCTGGAGGCAGCGCACGGTGACCGCCTCGGTCTTGAGGGTGGCCAGCGCGGCCTCGTCGACGGCGCCCCACGGGATCCGGGCGAACCCGGTGCGCGTGGCCTCGAGCGCCTCGTCGACCGAGGTGACGTCGACGGTGCGGTCGTCGCGGGTTGCCCGGGCCGTCTCGAGCATGGAGGCCTGGATCTCGTCCATCAGCCCGACCACGAGCTCGGGCAGGCCGCTGAGGGGGACGGTGGTCTTGCCCTCCTGGTCGCGGCGCACCAGCGTGGCCTGCTCGTCGGCCAGGTCGCGGGGGCCCAGCTCGATGCGGACGGGGACGCCCTTGAGCTCCCACGTGGTGGCCCGCCGGCCGAAACCGACGTCGGTGCGATCGTCGACGTGGACCCTGATGCCCGCGGTGCGGAGGGCCTCGGCCAGGAGCTGGACCCGCTCCCCCACCCCGTCGCCGTCGCGCACCACCAGGATGACGACCTGCGTAGGGGCGATGCGGGGCGGCAGCCGCAGCCCGGCGTCGTCGCCGTGGGCCATGATCAGCCCGCCCATCATGCGGGTCGACACACCCCACGAGGTGGTCCACGCCAGCTGCTGGGTGGCCTCGGCGTCCTGGTAGGTGATGTCGAACGCCTTGGCGAAGTTCTGGCCCAGCTCGTGGCTGGTGCCCATCTGCAGCGCCTTGCCGTCGCCCATCATCGCCTCGCACGTCATGGTGTTGATGGCGCCGGGGAAGCGCTCGTCGGGCGTCTTGCGCCCCACCACCACGGGGATGGCCAGCTCGGTGACCATGAAGTCCTCGTAGACGTCGCGCAGGATGCGGTAGGCGTAGGCGGCGGCGTCGGCCTGGTCGACGTGGGCGGTGTGGCCCTCCTGCCAGAGGAACTCGGTGGAGCGCAGGAACAGCCGGGGCCGCATCTCCCAGCGGACGATGTTGCACCACTGGTTGAGCAGCAGGGGCAGGTCGCGCCAGGAGTCGGTCCACTTGGCCATGAACTCGCCGAAGACGGTCTCGGAGGTGGGCCGCACGACCAGCGGCTCGTCGAGCACCTTGCCCCCACCCATGGTGACGATGGCCAGCTCGGGGGCGAAGCCCTCGACGTGCTCGGCCTCGCGGGTGAGGTAGCTCTGGGGGATGAACAGCGGGAACGACACGTTCTGGGCGCCGGTGGCCTTGATCCGGGCGTCGACGGCGGCGACCATCCGCTCCCAGATGGCGTAGCCGTAGGGCCGGATGACCTGGGTGCCGCGGACCGGGCCGTTGTCGCCCAGCTCGGCCTTGGCCACCACGTCCTGGTACCAGCGGGGGAAGTCGTCGGCCTGGGGCGTGAGGACGGGAGGCTTGGCCATGGCGGCGATGGTAGGTGAGGAGCACGACCGGGCCTCCCTTCGATCTCTGGGCACGCCCTGCGAACACATGTACGCTTCTGGCATGCCCCCGGAGCTCGTGTTCCAACCCTCCCTCCTGGCCGGCGGCGCCCCGACGCCGGACCCGGCCTTCGCCACCGCCACGCGGATCGACCTCGGTTCGGGCGCGTGGGTCGACCACGTCCCGGGCTGGCTGGGCGGGGCCGACGACCTCTTCACCGAGCTGGTCGACACCGTCCGCTGGCGCCAGCGCGAGGTGGCGATGTACGGCGACCTGGTCGTCGAGCCCCGGCTCACCGCCTGGTGGGGCGACGAGGAGCACGCCGACCGCCGTCTCGAGTCCGCCCCCGCCCCCCTCCTCCGGACGCTGCTGCCCGCCCTCGACGGCCGCTACCAGCGCGGCTTCGACGCCATCGGACTGAACCTCTACCGCAACGGGCGCGACTCGGTGGCCTGGCACGGCGATCGCTACGAGCAGGATCGACCGGCCACCGTCGTCGCCGTGCTCTCGCTCGGATCACCCCGCCGGTTCCTGCTGCGCCCGGTCGGGGGTGGCGCGTCGCGGGCCTTCGAGCTCCACTCCGGCGACCTCCTCGTCATGGGCGGCACCTGTCAGCACACGTGGCAGCACTGCGTCCCCAAGATGGCCCGCGCCGGGCCCCGCATGAGCGCCACCTTCCGGCGCCGCATCCACCCCGCCGACATCCGGGGCCGTGAGGTCGCCGCTGGCGCGGCATGATCTCCCCGTGGCCGACGATCAGCTGACCGCCGAAGAACGACTCCGCAGCCGGGAGGAGAGGCGGGCCCGCTACCGCGCCGCCGCCGTCGAGGCCGAGCGCGACACCGGGCGGCGCGAGCGGACCGCCGAGCAGGCCCAGCGCAACATCGTGGTGCGCATGGCCATCATCGCCTTCGGGACGCTGGTGACGGTGGCCGGTCTCGCCATGTTGATCTTCCCCGGCCCCGGCATCGTCGTGATCATCGCCGGGCTCGGCATCCTGGCCACCGAGGTGTCGTGGGCCGAGCGGCTGCTCGCCTACGCCAAGAAGCGGGCCAACGTCGAGTCCATCACCGCCCAGCACCCGTGGATCAAGCCGGTGTCGATCGTGATCACGGTCCTGGGCGTGATCGCCTCGGTCGTCTACACCGTCCGCTGGCGCTAGCGCAGCCCGCGCCCGCCGACCGGCTAGAGGCCGAGGCGGCGGGCCAGGTCGCTCTGGATGACCCGGTCGGGGTCGACCCGGCGGCGGACGGCCCGCCACTCCTCGAGCCGGGGGTACATCGCCGCCATGAGCTCGGGGCGCAGGCGGGAGTCCTTGGCCAGGTAGATCCGGCCGCCCGCCTCCACGACCTGGGCGTCGAGCCGGTCGAGCAGGGCGCCGAGGCCGTCGATCCCGGCGGGGATGTCGAGCGAGAGGGTCCACCCGGGCAGCGGGAACGACAGCGGGCCGGGGTTGGCGGCGCCGAAGCGCTTGAGCACG
>DASYLG010000437.1:0-2565 GCA_036009685.1 Iamia sp.
CAGCACCCGCCGGCGGCCGCTCGCCACCACCTCGACCAGCTCGCCCTCGACCACGACGAGCGCGCCGGCGGCGTCGCCGTGATCGTGGAGGTCGACGATGGCCTCGTCGGCCCAGCAGATCACCCAGGCCTCGTAGGACTCCGTGGCCAGGAGGCGGACGGCGCGGTGCTCGGGACCGTGGACGGCATGAGGGCGCCACAGCCCGGGCACGCGGGCCAGTCCGCCGGCGATGTCGGTCAGCAGCCCGCTCGGCAGCGGCGCCGGCCGGGTGAGGTCGAGGACGGTGGTGGCCATCGGATCAGCGGGGCTCGTCGCCGCGCAACGTGACCCGCTGGATGACGCGGTGGGCGTCGCCGAAGTCGCCGACGACCGCGTGCTGGGTCGCCCGGTTGTCCCAGAACCCGACGTCGCCGGCACCCCAGTGGTAGCGGACGGTGTGCTCGGGCTGGACGGCGTGCTCGTAGAGGAACGCGAGGAGGGCGTCGCTCTCGGGCCGCGTCAGCCCGACGATGTGGCTGGTGAAGCCGGGGTTCACGAACAGCGACCGGGCGCCGGTCTCGGGGTGCGTGCGCACGACGGGGTGCTCGGTGGGCTCGAGCTTCGTCAGCGTCTCGCCCTCCCAGCGCCCCTCGCCGACGAGGTCGAGGATGCCCTTGAACTGGGCCCGGCCGTCGTGCACGGCGGTGAGCCCCGACAGGAAGTCCTGGAGCACCGGGCTGAGCGAGGCGAAGGCGGCCACCTGGTCGGAGAACTGGGTGTCGCCACCGGCCTCGGGCACCTCGACGGCCCGCAGGATCGAGCCCAGCGGGGGGCGCTTCACGAAGGTCACGTCGGTGTGCCACGAGACGCCCCGACTGCGGGTGGAGACGTCGCCATAGGCGGCGTACAGCTCGCGGCTCGCGGTGTAGTCGATCTCGAAGACCTCGGGGTGGCCCTTGACCCCGGGGATGACCGGGTGGCCCTCGGTGGGCTCGCCGAAGCGGCGGGCGAAGGCGATGTGCTCGTCCGGGGTCAGGTGCTGGGCGGGGAAGAACACGACCTTGCGGTCGAGCCAGACCCGGCGGACGGCGGCGACGGTGGCATCGTCGAGGGCGCGCAGGTCGAGGCCGCGGATGACGGCGCCGATCGAGGCCGAGAGCAGCTCGACGTCGAGGGCGACGGTCGAGGGGGCGGGTTCGAGGAGGGTCATGGCTGTCCTTTCAGAGGTTCTCCTCCACGCCGAGCTCGGCGAGGAGGCGGGTGCGCAGGGCGAGGAAGCGGGCGTCGCCCCGGGGGCGGGGGTGGTCCATGGCGACCCGCTCGTCGAGCGAGATGACGCCGTCGGTCAGGACGAGCACGCGATCGGCGAGCAGCAGGGCCTCGTCGACGTCGTGGGTCACCAGGAGGACGGCCGGGCGGTGGCGGTCCCACAGCTCCTGGACGAGCACGTGCATCCGCACTCGCGTCAGGGCGTCGAGAGCGCCGAAGGGCTCGTCGAGCAGCATCAGCGCCGGCTCGCGGACGAGCGCCCGGGCCAGCGCCGCCCGCTGGGCCTCACCGCCGGACAGCGTCTTGGGCCAGTCGTCCTCGTGCCCGGCCAGACCAACCTCGGCGAGGGCCCGCTTCCCCTGGGCCTCGGCGTCGGGTCCGTGGAGACCGAGCACCACGTTGTCCAGCACGGAGGCCCAGGGGAGGAGACGAGCGTCCTGGAAGACCACGGCGCGGCGGTCGGGAACCTGGATCGTGCCCACCACGTCACGGTCGAGGCCGGCCAGCGCCCGCAGGAGGGTGCTCTTGCCCGAGCCGCTGCGACCCAGCAGGGCGACGAGCTCGCCGGGAGGGAGGCGGAGGTCGATGCCGCGCAGCACGTGGCGCTCGCCGAACGAGCGACGGACGCCGGCGACGTCGACGGCCAGGCCGGTGTCGTTGGTGATGACGGCGGTCATCGGCCCGGGGCCCAGCGGAGGAGGCGCCGCTCGAGGGCGCGGACCAGGCCGTCGGACAGCAACCCGAGGATGGCGTAGGTGACGAGGCCGACCACGATCACGTCGGTCTGGAAGAGGGTCTGGGCCCGCAGGATCATGAAGCCGACACCGCTGCTGGCGTTGATCTGCTCGGCGAAGACCAGGACGAGCCAGGCGATGGCCGACGCCAGCCGCAGCCCGACGAGGAACCCGGACAGCGCGCTGGGCAGGACCACCCGGCGGACCCGCTCCCACCGACCCAGCCCGACGGTGGCGGCCAGCTCGAGGTACCGGGGATCGACGGCCCGGATGGCGGCGCTGGTGTTGACGTAGATCGGGAAGGCCACGCCCAGGACGATCAGCGTGACCTTGACCGTCTCGCCCACCCCGAGCCACACGATCAGCAGGGGCTGGAGGGCGATGATGGGGACGAACCGGAGCATCTGCACGGTCGCGTCGAGCAGGTCGTCGCCGAGGCGGGACAGCCCGGCCACGAGGGCCAGCCCGGCTCCGATGGGGACGCCGATGGCGACGCCCCACAGCACCCGCTGGAGCGAGGCCCACAGGGCGTCGATCAGGGTGCCGTCCCTGATCAGGTCGGTGCCGGCGGTGAGAACGGTCG
>DASYLG010000438.1:0-8081 GCA_036009685.1 Iamia sp.
ATGCGCAGGAAGCCGGCGACGAGACGGCGGAGGTCGACCGCCGCCCGTTCGGGCCGGGCGGCCCGGGTCTGCATCGAGGCCACGTTGGGCAGGGGGATGTCGACCTCGAAGACCTCCTCGGCGGTGACGACCCGCAGCCGCGGGTCGAGCTCGGCCGCACAGCAGGAGAGCATCGTGGTCTTCCCCGAGCCCGGAGCGCCGGCGAAGATCACCGAGCTGTTGGAGCGCACGCAGGCCTTGAGGAAGGCAGCGACGGGGCGGGAGAGCATGTCCCGGCCCACGAGCTGGTCGAGGTTCCGGAACACCACGCCGGTGAACTTCCGGATGTTGACCATGATGTGGCCGCCGCGGGCGATGTCGCCGTGGACGATGTGCAGCCGGGCGCCGTTGTCGAGCTGGGCGTCCTGCAGCCCCTCGGCGGGGTCGAGCTTGCGGTGGGCGCCGGAGGCGTCGTCGATGATCTTGGTGAGCGTCCGGATGACGTGGGCGTCGTCGTGGAAGACCTCGTCGTGGTAGCCGGACTCGCCGACGTGACGCCGCACGAAGATCTCGTCGGGGGCGTTGATCATCACCTCCCACACGTCGTCGTCCTCGATCAGGGGGGCCAGCGGGCCGTAGCCGCACAGGTTGCGGTAGGCCCGCTCGATCACGGTGGCCGGGTCCGAGAGGTCGAAGGCGCGCAGGCCCCGCTTGTGATCGGCGGACCACTGGGCCACCTCGTCGTCGATGAGGGCCCGCAGACGGACGTTGCCGTCGGCGTCGCCCATGTCCAGGGCGACGCCCTTGGCCCGATCGAGCACGGCCCGCTCGATCTCCACCAGCGGGCTGACATCGACGTCACTCATCATCCGAGCGCCTCCTCCTCGGCCCAGGTGCCGAGCTCGCCCGGGGCGATGGGCACCGGCACGGGCTCGGACGACGCCGCCGCGTCCGGAACCCGGCCCAGCAGGTCGGCGACGGCCCGGGTGACGGGCTCGGCGATCGACTGCGGGAGGCGGCCGCCGTCGCGCAGGATCTCGTCGAGCCCCCGCTTGTCCTGGACGTGGACGGGGCCGACCACGGCGGCGCCACCCAGCCGGGAGCCGCTGAGATCGGCGAAGCTGCGCGTGAGCTCGGCGCGGGCCTTGGCCGTCTTGGCCGAGCGGTTGACGACGGCCAGGATCCGCTCGGGCGGGACGCCGTGCTCGCGCAGCCGGTTGACCGTACGCACCAGGCCGTGCATGCCCTTGACCCCGGGCGCGCCCACGACGACGACGGCATCGGCCCGGGTGGCGATGGTGCGGGCCATCACGTTGCGCTCCTCGACGTCGATCGAGCCGCACTCGGCCTCGCCCTCGAGGTCGTCGTCGACGTCGGCCACGACGACGCCGAAGGCGCCCCGCAGGCCCTGCAGGGCGGCCTCGAAGCTGCGGGGCTTGAGGACGGCCCAGTCGCGGTGCCGGCGCAGGCCGAGCAGGAGGTTGTACCCCCGGTTCACCACGTCGAAGGTGAGGGCCTGGACCTCGTCGCCCCGGGGCCGGCGGCTGCGGTGGGCGTCGACCAGCTCCTGGAGGCCGGGGACGATGTCGCGGGCGTCGTGGAGCATGGCCTGGTCGGCGTCGAGGCACATGTCGGCCAGGACGGGCCGGCCGTGCCCGTCGGGCCCGTCGCCGTCGCCGAATCCCTGGGCGATGGCCATGGCCAGGGTCGACACGCCGCTGCCCCCGCTGCCGGTGACGGCGACGAGCGTCCCCAGCCGGGCCGGTGCGTCGGCGGTCTCGACCGGATCGAGCGGGAGGTCGGTGGCCCCACCGATCATGCGGGCGTGCTCGGAGAGGGCATCGAGCAGCTGCTCGCGCCTCAGGTCGGGGGGCAGGACGGCGGCGGCGCCGAGGTCGACCCACGCCGGGCCGGTGCCGGGGGCGCGGCCGTCGACGACGAGCACTGAGACCTGCTGGCGGGCGGCGGTGTCGAGCAGGTCCCGATCGACCGCCCCGGTGGCGGCGTCGATCACCAGGGCGCTGAACGGGCGCCCGCTGGTGAGGCGGACCCGCATCTCCTCGGGGGCGATGCACTTGACGAAGTCGGCCGGGATCGAGCCGACCGTGGCCCAGCGGGCGACCTCCGTGAACCAGGGCGACCGGCTGGTGCCCAGGCCCAGGAGGACGTAGCGCTCGGCCGCCATCAGCCGCCCGACCCGTCGTCGGGAGCCGTGGTGGTCGTGCTGGTGGTGGACGTGGCCGTGCCGCTGGCGGCGGTGTCGGGATCGAGCGCCGGCCGGAAGGTCTCGGTGATCTCGACGTCGTCGGCCCCGCTCACCCGGACGAGGCTCAGCCGCCCGGTGACGGTGGCGTTGATGATGGCGGACCGCTCCTCGGCCGAGGAGACCTGGAGCCGCACCACGACCTGGCCGGCGGCGGCGAGCGAGTCGTCCTCCTCGGAGATGCTGATGATGCGGGCCTCGGGGCTGAGGGCGACCGTGGTGCCGGCGGTGTCGGTGCCGTAGGTGGCGAAGACCTGGACGTAGTCGCCCCGGGACAGCTCGCCGGCGTTGGCGTCGGCCTTGCCCACGGCCACCGAGAAGGTGGGGATCTCGGCGTCCACGCCGGTGGCCAGCCCCCCGGCCTGGATGAGCTCGCCCTCCGAGAGGGGGCCGACGGTGATGGCGCCGACGAGGGCACCGGGGTCGGAGAACACCCGGCCGTCGAGCCGGTCGGGGATCTCGATGGCGACCGGCTCGAGGTCGTCCTCGGTGAGGGTGGTGCCGGCCGCGATGTCGTGGGCGGCGACGTAGTAGCGGGTGCTGGGTCCGCGACCGGCGCCGGAGACGGCGGCGAAGATGCCGACGGCGGCGACGGCGACGAGCAGGCCGCCGACGACGGCTCGGCCGCCGGGCAGGCCTCGCCGGGGCCTGATCCGGCGTCCGCTCGAACCCTCCCCCGCCGGGGGGCCCGAGCCGGGTTCGAGGCGCGGGGTGCGTGTCTGGGTGGCGGCCACGTGGTCCTTCTCGTGCTGGGGGACCGCCGGGTCGTACCGCTCGATCCCCCTGGCCAAACCTGGCGTGACCTGGCCCCACCGTGGGTGAGGACCCCGGTCGACGCCGCGACGGTCGGTGACGGAGAGCCACCGTCGTCACATGAAGGTGTCGGAGAACAGATCGCGGGTAAGGTGGAAGCCGTGAGCGACTCATCACCCCGATGGCTCAGCACGGCCGAAGCCGCCAAGCGGCTCGGCATCACCCCCCGCACCCTGTACCGGTTCATCGACGGGGGCCAGCTCCCCGCCTACCGGCTGGGGCGGGTGATCCGCCTGCAGGAGCAGGAGGTCGATGCCTTCATCCAGACCTGCCGCATCGAACCCGGCAGCCTGGAGCACCTCTACCCCGAGGCCGTCCCGGCCGACGCGGCCGCCACCGAGTAGCGAGCCCTACGCCTCGACGATCGCCAGCTCGGCCATCGAGGCCAGCGGCACGTAGACCACGCCGGTCGCATCGGCCAGCCGGAGCGTCGCCACGTCGCGACCCACCGAGCGCAGCTGGCCCGACAGCCCGTTGCCGTCCCGGGACACCACCAGCACCCGGGGACGGTCGCCGGCGGTGGCGGCCACCGCCTCGGCGAAGGCGATGTCGAGGGCGTGGGCCCGCTCGCCCCCGCTCGCGGGCTGGCCCTCGGCCCGGATGGCGGCGATGGCGTCGTAGGGGAGCAGGACGTCGCCGTTCCCCGTGCGCAGGGCGACGAAGTCCTCGCCCACGGCCCGGACGACGCCCCGGTGGCTGCGGTTGGCCACCCCCTGGATCACGACGGTGGCGGCCCGCTCGGCCAGGTCGAGGAGCACGCCGGCGACGACGGCCTCCTCGTCGGCGGCCTGGCGGAGCCAGCGCTCCCGGGCTCGGGAGGCGGCGGCGGCATCGGCGCGCTGCTCGGCCAGCCAGCGCGTGATGTCGCCGACCAGGTCCTCGCTCATGGCCGAGAACCTAGGCGGGCCCCTCCCGTCACGGCGGTACGATCGAGCGTGGCGCACCGGATCGACCGGGCGTCGGGTCCGGAGGATCGTTGGCGTCCACGCAGGTGAAGATCGAGGTGCCGGGCAACCACCTCATGGCCCCCCTCCTGGGCCCGCACGACGAGCACCTCCGGTTGATCGAGGCCGCCTTCCCCGCCACCCGGGTCGTCGTGCGCGGCAACGAGGTGGTCATCGATGGCGACGACGCCGGCGAGGTCGCCCGCCTGGTCGACGAGCTGGTCACGCTGGTCCAGCGGGGCGAGCTGCTCGAGCCGGCCACGCTGGGCCGCACCATCGACATGGTGCGCGCCCACGAGAGCCCGTCGGAGGTGCTCACCGCCGAGGTGCTGCGCGCCGGTCGGGGCAAGAGCGTCAAGCCCAAGTCGGCGGGCCAGAAGCGCTACGTCGACGCCATCGGCGCCAACACCATCACCTTCGGACTCGGACCGGCCGGCACCGGCAAGTCGTGGCTGGCGGTGGCCATGGCCGTGCAGGCGCTCCAGGCCAAGGCCGTCGACCGGATCATCCTCACCCGGCCCGCGGTCGAGGCGGGGGAGCGGCTGGGCTTCCTGCCCGGCGATCTCATGGCCAAGGTCGACCCGTACCTGCGGCCGCTCTACGATGCCCTCCACGACATGGTCGGGCTCGAGGGCAGCCAGCGCCTGCTCGAGCGGGGCGCCGTCGAGGTGGCGCCGCTGGCCTTCATGCGGGGCCGCACCCTCAACTCCAGCTTCATCATCCTCGACGAGGCCCAGAACACCTCGCCCGAGCAGATGAAGATGTTCCTGACCCGCATCGGCTTCGGCAGCCGGGCCGTCGTCACCGGTGACACGACCCAGGTCGACGTGCAGGGCGGGCGGAGCGGGCTCGACGGGCTGGAGGCCACGCTGGGCGAGATCGAGGGCCTGGCCTTCGTGCACCTCGACCGGCGCGACGTCGTCCGTCACCGCATCGTGGCCGACATCGTCGACGCCTACGAGGCGGCCGCGAACACGCCATCGCGCTCCGGGCGCCCCGACCGCCGCCGGTGATCGGCCGGTCCGGTCCCCGCGGCGTTCGGGCCACGGGGGTCGAGGTCACGCTCACCGACGACTGCGAGGAGGACGTCGACGGCGAACGCTGGGCGGCGTTGCTGGCCGCTGTGCTGGCGGCCGAGGGCGTGGCCGCAGGGGCCGAGGCGGGCCTGACCTTCGTCTCGCCCTCGGCGATGGCCGAGCTCAACCAGGCCCACATGGGTGGCACCGGACCGACCGACGTGCTGGCGTTCCCGATCGACGGGCTCTCGGCCGACGGCACCGGTGGGTCGACGCCGCCGGGTGTCGTCGGCGACGTGGTCATCTGCCCCGTCGTCGCCTGGGCCGGATCGGCCGACCACGCCGGCTCCGACGACGACGAGCTGGCGCTGCTGGTGGTCCACGGTGCCCTGCACCTCCTCGGCCACGATCACGCCGAGGACGGCGAGAGGGCGACCATGCAGGGACGGGAGCGGGCGCTCCTCGCCGCGCACCATGGCGTCCTGGCCGGCGATCCGTGGAAGGGTGCCGCCTCATGAGATCCGGCTTCGTCACGCTCGTCGGCCGGCCCAACGTCGGCAAGTCCACCCTCGTCAACCAGATCCTGGGCTCGAAGGTCGCCATCACCTCGGACAAGCCGCAGACCACGCGCTCGCAGGTACGAGGGGTGCTCCACGCCGTCACCGAGATCGATGGCGCCGACGAGGACGTGCAGATCGTCTTCGTCGACACGCCCGGTGTGCACAAGCCCCGGACCACGCTGGGGCAACGGCTCAACGACGCCGCCACCTCCGCCATCCCGGACGTCGACGTGGCCTGCCTGGTCATCGACGCCACCGCCAAGGTGGGTCCCGGCGACCGGTTCGTCGCCGCCCGGGTGCCCAAGAAGGGCATCGTCGTCGTCAACAAGGTCGACCTGGCCTCCAAGGACCAGGTCCTGGCCCAGCTGGTGGCCCTCTCCGAGATGGGCTTCTCCGAGTACGTGCCGGTGTCGGCCAAGACCGGCGAGGGCGTCGACACGCTGCTGAAGCTGCTCGTCGCCCGGATGCCCGAGGGGCCGCCCTACTACCCCGACGAGGTCGTGCGGGAGACCGCCGACGAGGTGTGGGTGGCCGAGCTCGTCCGCGAGCAGCTGCTGGCCGTCACCCACGACGAGGTGCCGCACTCGATCGCCTGCCGCGTGACCGAGTGGGAGGACGACCGCATCCGCATCGAGATCCTCGTCGAGCGCGACTCGCAGAAGGGCATCGTGATCGGGCACAAGGGGGCAGTGCTCAAGGAGGTCGGCACCCGCGTGCGGGCCCAGATGCCCGAGGGCACCTTCATCGAGCTGGCGGTCAAGGTCGAGAAGGACTGGCAGCGTCGTCCCGACAAGCTCAACCGCATGGGTTTCTAGAGCACCTCGCCGAGCACCCGGTCGGGATCGCCGGCCTCCGCCACGCCCTTGCCGGCGAACCAGCGGCAGACGTTGGTGACGTCGCGGTGGAGCAGCTCGTAGCCGTTGGTCGAGGCCGTGAGATCGACGGCTTGGGGGACGTCGATGACCCAGAGCCGCTCCTCCCACCACAGCAGGTTGTAGGCGGACAGGTCGGCGTGCACCCACCCGGCCGCCGTCATGGTGCGCAGGGCGTCGACCAGCTGGTCCCAGGCGTCTCTCAGCTCGTGGGGCCGGAGCCGGGCCTGGGCCAACCGGGGTGCGGCGCCGTCGTCGTCGCCCAGGTACTGCTGGAGGACGGAGGTCTGCCGGTCGGTCCCCACCGGGTAGGGGACGGTCACGCCGGCCTCCCACAGGGCGAGCAGCACGTCGTGCTCGTGGCCCACCCAGTCGGCGCGGACCACCTCCCGGCCGCGGTTGGTCATCTTGGCCACCGCCCGTCGGTCGCGGCTGTTGCGGATGGCGCGGGCCTCCCGGTAGCCGACGTCGTTGCGGAACGTCGCTGCCCGGGCGAAGCCCAGCTCCTCCAGCTCGCCCTTGTAGGACACGGTCTTGGGGCGGTAGCGCTTGTCGGCGAGGAGGTGGCGGCGGCCACCATCGAGGCTGGTCCGCTCGACGAGGCGGATCTCGGCCTCCTTGCCGGTCTTCAGGGTGCCGAGGTCGGTGTCGACGAAGTCGTCGACGAGCAACCACTCGGGTCGGGGCATGGTGCTCTCCCGGATCGCAGGGTGGACAGAGGTGTCCGCCCCGCCGGGACGCAGAGCTAGAGCTGCGGCGCGCGAGCAGGGCGGCGGGCGACGTTCGTGGTCACGCGGCACCTCCTCCACTCGGCGATGGCAGCACCCTCGCGCCGATGTCTTCCCCCGGCAACCGCTTTCCCGTCCGCCCGTGCTGGAGTGCGACAGGACGTGGGCGCCGGTCGGACTGATTCGTCATCGACACGAGGCGGCGGAAGGAGATCCGAGCGGAACCCGAGGTGGTTCGAGGGGGCGGCGCCAGGGTCTGGCGGGGGTGATGCGGCAGCGGTCGGGTCGGGTGACCTCGACGTGACCGTTGGGTTCGAGCACCAGGGTGAAGCCGCCTTCGTGGACCTTGTGATGATGGAACCGGCAGAGGGGGACGAGGTTGGCCATGTCGGTGCCACCCCGATCGGTCGTCGGGTCCGGGTCCCACTCGGCGATGTGGTGGGCCTCGCACCAGTCGATGGGGGCACTGCAGCCGGGGAAGGCACAGTGCCCCGCATGACGGAAGCCGAGGGCTCGACGTTGGGCGCGGTTGGCGAGGCGGATGTCCTTGCCGGCGTCGAGGACCTCGCTATCGGCGCCGACGACGAGCCGGTGGACGTCGGCGCCACAGAGGAGGCGCCGCATGGTGCGGGGGTGGATGGGGCTGCCGTCGGCCAGCTCGCAGATCCGTGATCGCAGATCGGCGGTGTCGGCGATGGGCTGGCCGGTGAGGGTCTTCTCGTCGACCATGACCTCGACCGAGGGCCGGGGCCGGCCGTGCTTCATCCCGAGGCGGCCCTTGCGGGCGAGGATCTGGACGAGGGCCTGGCCGCGTCGCTCGGCGGGGGTGAGGCCGTCGTCTGCGGAGTAGATGCCGACCCGGAACATCTCGTCGACCTCGGCGTCGATGGCCGAGCGGATGATGGT
>DASYLG010000439.1:0-6207 GCA_036009685.1 Iamia sp.
GGGATGTCCCAGATGTTCCACCTCATGAACTACGCCCGGATCGGCGTCGGCCTGCAGGGCCTCGCGTGCGCGTCGTCGGCGTACCTCAACGCGCTCGACTACGCGAAGGAGCGCAAGCAAGGCTCGTCGATCAAGCAGTGGAAGGATGCGACCGCGCCGCGCGTGCCGATCATCGAGCACCCCGACGTCCGCCGGATGCTGCTCACCATGCGGTCCACCACCGAGGCCATGCGGGCCCTCTGCTACCTGGTGGCCGAGAAGATCGACGTGGCCAAGTACGCCGCCGACGAGGCCGAGCGCACCGAGGCCCAGGAGATGCTCGACCTGCTCATCCCGCTGGCCAAGAGCTGGTGCACCGACGAGGCCGAGCGGGTCACGTCGATCGGCATCCAGGTCCACGGCGGCATGGGCTTCATCGAGGAGACCGGCGCCGCCCAGCACTACCGCGACGCCAAGATCACCCAGATCTACGAGGGCACCAACGGCATCCAGGCCATGGACCTCGTCGGCCGCAAGATGCCGATGCGGGCCGGCGCCGTCTTCACCGACCAGATCGCCCGGATGCGGGCCACGGTCGCCGACCTGGAGGGCGCCAGCGACGAGCTGGCCCCCGTCCGCGACGAGCTGGCCAAGGCGGTCGACGCGACCGAGACGACCGGCCAGTGGCTGATGACCGAGGGCCTGGGCGATCCCGTCGTGGCCCTGTCGGTGGCCACCCCGTTCCAGCGCCTGTTCGCCCTGACCGTGGCCGGCTGGCTGATGGCCCGCCAGGCCCAGCTGGCCTCGCAACGGCTGGCGGCCGGCGACGGCGACGCCGACCTCCTCACCCAGAAGGTCGTCACCGCCCGGTTCTTCGCCCGCAACGTGCTGCCCGAGGTCCACGGCCTCGTCGGCCCCGCCACCAGCGGCAAGGACGACCTGCTCGCCGCCACCTTCTGAGGGACCCGCCGGGTCCTAGGGTGACCCATCGACCTCCTGCTGCTCTCCAACTCGACGAACCACGGCGAGGAGATGTTCGCCCACGCCGCCGAGGCCTTCGTCGAGGTCGTGGGGGATGCGACGGTCACGTTCGTCCCCTACGCCCTGGCCGACTGGGACGGCTACGCCGACCGCGTCACGACGGCCTTCGGGCGCTTCGGGGTGCGGGTCGAGTCGGCCCACGAGGCGGTCGACCCCGCCCTGGCGATCCTCGACGCCGAGGTGGTGATGGTGGGTGGAGGCAACACCTTCCGGCTCCTCGACTCGCTGTACACCCTCGACGTGCTCGACGGCCTGCGGTACCGCGTGGGCGCCGGCGAGACCCGCTACATGGGGGCCTCGGCCGGCACGAACGTCGCCTGCCCGAGCATCCGCACCACCAACGACATGCCGATCTGCATGCCGCCCCGCTTCGACGCCCTCGGCCTGCTCCCGTTCCAGATCAACCTCCACTACGTCGACGCCGACCCGGCGTCCACGTTCATGGGCGAGACCCGCGAGGAGCGGATCACCGAGTTCCTCGAGGAGAACGACTGCCCGGTGCTCGCCCTGTACGAGGGGACCTGGCTGCGGGTGCACGCCGGCCGGGCCACCGTCACCGGACCGGCCCGTCTGTTCCGCCGCGATCGGGTCGACGTCTTCGCCGACGGGGTCGACGTGACCGAGATGCTCGACCTGGCTCCGGCCTTCGACCGCGGGGCCCGGCCCGCCCGACCGCCCGGCGTAGCGGGATCTGCACCGCCCGGGTTCGCCCGGCCGACGGCGCGGTAGACTGAGCGTCCACCTGACCCAGTGGGGACCCTCTCGTCCTCCGGCCCATCGGCCGCCGAGATCCCGTCGCCTCCTCTGAGCCACTCCGAGGAGAGACATGTCCCCATCACCCGTCATCGCCCTGTCGGTCGCGCGCGCGGCACGAGACGAGCGTCGAGGCATCGTCTCCCCGGCGCCGGTCGTCGTGGCCCCGGTCCCCGACCGGCGTCCCACCGCGGTGGTGTACTGCGAGGCCAACCTGGGTGAGATCGACGGCAAGACGGCCAACGGGCTGGTCCGTCACTCCGAGGCCTACGAGATCATCTCGGTGATCGACAGCGTCCAGGCCGGCCGGGATGCCGGCACCGTGCTGGGCGACCCGCCGGCCGGCATCCCCGTGTGCCGCACCCTCACCGAGGCCCTCACCATCTCCGACGAGGTCCCCGACGCCTTCATCTTCGGGATGGCCCCGTCGAGCGGGATGCTCTCGGACCGCGAGCGCACCATCGTCCTGGGCGCCATCGCCCTGGGGATGGACGTCATCAACGGCCTCCACGAGTTCCTGACCGAGGACCCCGAGTTCGTGGCCGCCGCGGCCGCCACCCGGGTGACGATCCACGACGTGCGCAAGCCGCCGGCCAAGAAGGACCTGCGCATGTTCACCGGCCGGATCACGGAGGTCACGTGCCCCGTCGTCGCCGTGCTCGGCACCGACGGCGCCATCGGCAAGCGCACCACGGCGACGATCCTCGTCAAGGCCCTCAACGACGTCGGCATCAAGGCCGTCCTCGTCAGCACGGGCCAGACCGGCCTGATCCAGGGCGGCCGCCACGGCGTCGCCCTCGACGCCATCCCGTCGCAGTTCTGCTCGGGCGAGGTCGAGGCCACGGTCCTGGAGGCCTTCGAGACCGAGGCGCCCGACGTGATCGTGGTCGAGGGCCAGGGCGCGCTCAGCCACCCGGCCTACCTGACCTCGACGTTCATCCTCCGCGGGGCCCGACCCCAGGCGGTCGTGCTCCAGCACGCCCCGGGCCGGAACCGGCTGGGTGACTTCGGCAAGGTGCCGATGCCCACCCCCGCCTCGGAGATCGCCCTCATCGAGACCTTCGCCCCCGGCACCCGGGTCATCGGCATCACCATCAACCACGAGAACCTCGACGACGACGCCGTGTCGGTCCACATCGACGGCTACCGGGCCGAGCTGGGCCTGCCCGCCACCGACGCCCTCACCCGGCCGCCGGCCGACCTCGTGGCCATGGTGCTGGCGGCCTTCCCGCAGCTGGAGGCCAACGTCACCGTCGACGCCTGATGGCGGCGCCCCGCATCGAGGCCGACCTGGCCAAGGTCGGCTCCAACACCCAGAGCCTCGTGGGCCGGCTGGGCGGGCGCGGGATCGCGGTCACGGGCGTCACCAAGGCCGCCCTCGGCTGGCCGGCGCTGGCCCGCACGCTGCTGGCCGGTGGCGCCCAGGGGCTGGGCGACTCGCGGCTGGCCAACGTCGAGGGTCTCCGCCAGGCCGGCGTCGATGCCCGTGTCACGCTGCTGCGCTCGCCGATGATCGGCGACGCCGCCCGCGTGGTGCGGAGCGCGGACGTCAGCTGCAACAGCGAGCCGCTCGTCATCAAGGCCCTCTCGGCGGCGGCCGAGGAGGCCGGCGTCCGCCACGGGGTGCTGCTCATGGTCGAGCTGGGCGACCTCCGCGAGGGGGTCATGCCCGACGACGTCGAGCGGGCCGCCCGCCTGGTGCGGGACCTGCCCGGCCTCCACCTGCACGGCCTCGGAGCCAACCTGGCCTGCCAGAGCGGCATCGGGCCCGACGCCCGCAACATGGCCGAGCTCACCCACCTGGCCGGCGTGGCCGAGGCCATGTCCGGCGACCGCCTCGCCGTCGTGTCGGGCGGCGGGTCGAGCAACCTGGAGTGGGCGCTCGGCGGCGCCGACGTCGGCCGCATCGACGACCTGCGGCTGGGCGAGGGCATCCTGCTGGGCCGCGAGCCGCTGCACCGGCGCCCGATCGACTGGTTGCACACCGACGCCTTCGTGCTGGTGGCCGAGGTCATCGAGGCCAAGGTCAAGCCCTCGATGCCGTGGGGCACGGTGGGTGAGACGGCGTTCGGACCGGCCGGCCGCCCGATCGACCGGGGGGACCGGCCCCGCGCCATCGTCGCCCTCGGCCACCAGGACACCGACCCCACCGGACTGGTCCCGCCGGCAGGGATGACCGTCCTGGGGGCCAGCAGCGACCACCTCGTCCTCGATCCCGGCGATCACGTGCTGGAGGCCGGGTCCGAGGTGCGCTTCGCCGTCGGCTACAGCGCCCTCGTCCGCGCCATGACCTCGCCCTTCGTCACCCGGGTCGACGTGGCGGTGGCGCCCTCGGCCTGACGGGTCGGCCACCATGGGACCGTGACACCGCCGGGTCGTGGTCGAGGTCGGCCCCCGGGCCACGTGGCCGTCCTGTCCACCGAGGACCTGCTCGACGCGGCCCTCGACGCCTTCGCCGAGCGGGGCTACGACGGCACGTCGGTGCGCGAGGTGGCGCGCCGCCTGGGGGTCAGCCACAACCTGATCCCGCAGCGGGTGGGCTCCAAGGAGCAGCTGTGGTTCGCGGCCGTCGACCACGGCTTCGGGGCCCTGAGCGCCGACCTGGCCGCCACCGCCGAGGCGGGCGCCGGTCTCGACGACGTCGAGCAGCTGCGGGCCCTCGTGACGGCGTTCGTGGCCGCCAACGCCCGCCGGCCCGCCCTGCTCCGGATCATCAACCAGGAGGCCGTAGCCGACGGCCCCCGGCTCGACCACCTCTTCGCCCGCTACATCGACCCGGTGCGCCGCTACGGGACGGACGTGCTGGCCCGGCTGGAGGCCGAGGGGCGGGTGCGGTCCGGTTCGGTCGGGCTCGTCTACTTCCTCATGACCCACGGTGCCGGCGGCCCGGTGGCCCTGCCCGGGCTGGCGGCCCGGTTCGGCGAGGCCGTCGACCCGGCCGACGAGGACGCCGTGCTACGTCACGCCGCGGCGGCGACGGCCGCCATCTTCGACGGTCTGCTGGTGCCGGGAGATAATTGACACCTGTCACGAGATGGTCGATCCTGGGCCTCGTGATCGACCTGCGCCAGAGGATCCGGGACGAGCTCGAGGAGGTCGGCGGGCGCCACGACGAGTCGGCGATCTACGACGGGCCGCCCGGTGACCCGGGCCTGGCCGGCGGCCCCGGCAGCCTGTCGTGGGAGATCAACGGCGACCTGGCCAGCGTGGCCGCCGCCGGTTCGGCCGCCATCATCATGGAGGTCCTCCACCCCTCGGTGATGGCCGGCGTCCACCAGCAGTCGTCGTACCGGACCGAGCCGCTGGAGCGGGCCCGCAACACCCTCGGCTACGTGCTGCGGACGACCTTCGGCAGCACCGAGGCAGCCACCGCGCTCATCGGCCGGGTGAAGAAGGTCCACTCCCACATCAACGGCACCCGCCCCGACGGCGTGACCTACCCGCGCCCTCGACCCCGAGCTGATCGCCTGGGTCCACACCTGCATCCCGTGGGCGATCATGGAGGCCTTCCACCGCCACAACCGGCCGCTCACCACCGCCGAGCGCGACCGGTATCTGGCCGAGCAGGCGCCCATCGGGCTGATGGGCGGGGCCGAGTGGGTCCCGGCCTCGATGGCCGAGCTGGAGGTCTACGTCGAGCGCATGCGGTCCCTGATGGCCATGACCGAGCAGACCCGGGAGTTCATCGGCTTCCTCGCCGGCGACAGCGACGGCGAGTTCGGCGTGGGCCGGCGCAAGCAGCTGGAGAACCGCCTCGGGCTGGCCGCCTCGATGGCGCTCATGCCGGCGTGGGCCCGCCACATCTCGGGCACCTACAGCCCACGGCGGTCCGACGGACCTACCTGGACCCCACCGCCCGTCTCCAGACCCGCCTGATCCGCTGGGCCTATCCCGAGATCCCCGGCGCCGTCATGGCCCACCGCCGCGCCCTGGCGTCGGACCGCTCGACCGCCGCCGCCTGACCGAACCCCGTTCTGTGTGCGGAGAACCACCGGTCCGGTGGGTTTCCGCACACGGAACGGGGTTGTCTGGTCAGAGGTCCGCGACGACCGGGGAAACGAGCCAGTCCCTGGTGGCGGGGAAGCCGCTCTCGCCGCCGGCCTGGGGGCGGACGGCGAGCACCTGGTGGATCGAGATGCGGCCGGCCTCGAAGGCCACCGCCGAGCCGGCCATGTAGAGCCGCCAGGTCCGGGCCCGGGCCGGGCCGGCGATCATCTGGGCCTCGTCCCAGCTGCCCTGGAGGTTCGTCACCCACGCCCGGAGGGTGCGGGCGTAGTGCTCGCGCAGCGACTCCACGTCGCGGACCTCCAGCCCGGCCCGCTGCAGGGTGCTGACGACCTGGCCCACCTCGTGGAGGGCGGAGTCGGGGAACACGTAGCGGCCGATGAAGCTGCGGTCGTCGACGCCGGCGGCGTCGTCGGGGTTCGCTCGGGA
>DASYLG010000440.1:0-2333 GCA_036009685.1 Iamia sp.
GGGTGACGAGGCGGCGCAGGGCCAGCTTGCGGGCGACCTCGAGGCCCTCGCCGGACAGGAGGATCCGGGCCTGTGCGCTCAGAGGGTCGGCCGGCTCGACGGGCCGGGACAGGTAGGCGTCCTCCAGCCGCACCGAGCCCCGGACGTGCGCCCCGGTCAGGTGCACCGACCCCTGGGCCCGCAGCCCCACGGCGGACAGGTCGCCGCCGACCGTGGCGTTGGTGAGGTCCACCGACCGGTCGCCCGGGTTCCGGACCACGAGGCCGTCGAGGATGACCGTGCCCTTGACGTCGGCCGCCGTCAGGTCGAGGCCGCCCTCCACCCGGCAGTCGCCGGCCAGCTCGATGTCGCCCACCACCGACAGGCGCGGGGCATCGACGGCCTGGCGGCGCATGGTCTCGCTGGCCCGGTCGAAGTAGCGGTGGGTCCCGGCGCCGGCGGGCGGGGCGACGATCGTGGTGTTGCGGACGAAGATCCGGCCCGAGACCGTCGTGTGGCCGAGCTCGACCCGGCCCCGGATCTCGGGACCGTGGCTGCCCGGCGTCGCCTCGTCGTCGATCACGAAGATGCTGCCGCCCACGTACGACTCGGCCATGTCGAGCGCCCGGCCGTTCTTGGGCAGGAGGCGGGCGCCCGACAGGTCGAGCGAGCCGTCGAGGTGCACCGCCAGGAGGCGGATCTCGCCGTCGGTGACGAAGCCGTGGAGCAGCCGGATGTTGCCGCCGAAGCGCGTGCGGTCGGCCTGGATGCCGCGGTCGGCCGGGCCCACGATGCGGGTGCCGACGCACAGGAGCCGCCCGCCGACGTCGGCCTCGGTCAGCCAGATGGCGGCCGTCTGCGACGTGCTGGCGGTCGTCGAGAGGGCGCCCCACACCTCGGCGCCGCTGAGGTCGAGGTCGCGGCGGAGGCGCACGCCGTTGGCCAGCAGGCCCGGCAGGCGGGTGCCGTCCCGGAAGGCCAGCGAGTGGAGGGTGGCGCCCTCCACCACCGGGGCCTCGGCGAGCTCGCAGCCGGCGAGCTCGAGGGCGAACGGGACGTCGGTGGCGCGGAGGTCGAGGGTGCCGGTGACCACCGCGTTGCGGATGCGGAGGCCGTAGCGGTCGACCTCGGCGGCGCGGTCGGTGCACAGCGACCGGATGACGTCGGCCGGCAGCTCACCGCCGCCGCAGTCGGCCACGGTCCGGCGCCTCGCCGCCTCCAGCAGGACCTCGGCGGGCACGGGCACGGGGGCCTGCTCCGCTGCCGCCGTCGCCTCCGCCTCGCCCACCGGACGACAGTAACCACGGGCCGGACCGTCCCGTCCGCGGGCCGCAGCTACCGGTCGGATGGCGTGGTGAACCGGTCCAGGAAGGCGGCGAGACCGCCCGACACCTCGGCGGCCGCCAGCAGGTTGGCGTAGTCGCGCAGGTGGACGATGCGCCCGTCCCTGACCCGCAGCACGTAGACGTACGACATCACGTGGGGCCGGCCGGTGGCGACGATCGTGCCGGCGATGTCGTGCTCGACGACGACGACCTCGGGGTCGGCGGCCTGGTGGATCCGCACGTTCCGGTACTCCTCGAACCGGAACCGTCCCAGCATCTGCCGGAGGCCCCGGCGCACCTCCTCCTGCCCCTCCGTGCGCCGGGGCATGCCGGGCACGGTGAACCCGTACTCGAAGACACCGTCGGGGGCGAACAGGTCGGCGATGCCGTCCGGGGACTGGTCGAGCACGGCCCGCTGGTACCGGGCGAACACCTCCCGGGGCCCGGCGGCCCCGGCTCCGGCGCCCGGCTCGACCTCCGGCGACGGCCCCACCGGCGCCACCGGCCCCGACGGCGCCACCGGCGGCGCCATCTCGGCGACCGCCCCGGGGTCGTCGAGGCTGCTGACGAGGGCGGCCACCCGATCGGTGGCCAGGGCGACGGCGACGACGTTCAGGTACTCGCGGAACACGGTGATCCGCCCGTCCCGCACCCACAGCAGCACGAGGAAGGGGAAGGAGAACGGGCGGCCGTCGCCGGTGCCGACGCCGACGAGGTCGTGCTCGGCGATCACGAGCGAGGGGTCGACCGTGTCGTGCACCCGCACGTCGCGCACCGCCTCGAACCGCAGCGGGAGAGCCGGCCAGGCGGTCTGGGCCGCGGCGCGGATCGCCTCCCGACCCCGGTGCGCGGGCGGGATGCCCGGCCGCCGGAACGGCATCTCGAGGACACCGTCCGGCGCGAACAGATCGGCGTAGCGGTCGGCCTCGCCGTGCACCACCGCCTGCACGAGCTCGCCGTAGAGCTCCCGGGGACCGATCGTGAGGTTCGTGCGCCCGTCCATGCCTGCTCCTCCTCCGATTTCGCTCA
>DASYLG010000441.1:0-5982 GCA_036009685.1 Iamia sp.
AAGGTGGAGTACCTCAACCCCGGAGGGTCGGTGAAGGACCGCATCGCCGTCCGGATGATCGACGCCGCCGAGGCCGACGGCTCGCTCCGGCCCGGGGGCACCATCGTCGAGCCGACGAGCGGCAACACCGGTGTGGGCCTGGCGATCGTCGCCCAGCAGCGGGGCTACCGGTGCACGTTCGTCGTCCCCGACAAGGTCTCGGGCGACAAGATCGACGTGCTCCGGGCCTACGGGGCCGAGGTGGTCGTCTGCCCCACCGCGGTCGACCCCGAGCACCCGACGTCCTACTACTCGGTCTCCGACCGGCTGGTGCGCGAGCTCCCGCTGGCCTGGAAGCCCGACCAGTACTCCAACCCCAACAACCCGGCCTCGCACGTGGCCACCACCGGCCCCGAGATCTGGGAGGCCACCGAGGGCCGGATCACCCACTTCGTGGCCGGCATCGGCACCGGCGGCACCATCACCGGCACCGGCCGCTACCTCAAGGACGTGAGCGACGGCCGGGTGCAGGTCATCGGGGCCGACCCCGAGGGCTCGGTGTACTCCGGTGGCAGCGGCCGGCCATACCTGGTCGAGGGGGTGGGCGAGGACTTCTGGCCCTCGGCCTACGACCCCAGCATCCCCGACGGCGTCATCGCCGTGAGCGACCGGGACAGCTTCACCATGACCCGCCGCCTGGCCCGGGAGGAGGGCCTCCTCGTCGGTGGGTCGTGCGGCATGGCCGTGGTCGCCGCCGCCGAGGTGGCGGCCGGGGCGGGACCCGACGGCGTGGTCGTCGTCCTGCTGCCCGACGGCGGCCGGGGCTACCTGTCCAAGATCTTCGACGACGGGTGGATGGCCGACTACGGCTTCCTCGACACCAGCGCCGGCGAGCCCACGGTGGGCGAGATCTTCCGGAGCAAGGCCGGTGACCGGCCCGAGCTGGTCCACGTCCACCCCCACGAGACGGTCGGCTCGGCCATCGCCATCCTGCGGGAGTACAGCGTCTCGCAGATGCCGGTCGTGCGGGCCGAGCCACCGGTGATGGCGGCCGAGGTGGCCGGCACCATCGACGAGCGCGACCTGCTCGACCTCCTGGTCAGCGGGACGGCCACGGTCGAGGACGCCATCGAGGGCCACATGTCGCCCGTGCTCCCGCTGATCGGCTCCGGCGAACCGCTCTCGGCCCTGCTCGACGAGCTGAACCGGGCCGATGCCGTCCTCGTCGTCACCGACGGCACCCCGCGGGGGATCCTCTCCCGCCAGGACGTGCTCGCCTTCCTGGCGGCGGCGGCCGGCCGATGAGCGAGATGCCACCCGAGGAGTGGTCGTCCGCCGACCCGTCGTTCGCGACCCGCGCCATCCACGCCGGCCAGGAGCCCGATCCGACCACCGGCGCCGTCGTCGTCCCCATCCACCAGACCTCGACCTACGCCCAGGACGGCGTGGGCGGGCTGCGGGGCGGCTACGAGTACTCGCGCTCGGCCAACCCCACGCGCACCGCCCTGGAGACGTGCCTGGCCGCCTTGGAGCGCGGGGCCGTGGGGCTGGCCTTCGCCTCCGGGCTGGCGGCCGAGGACACCCTGCTCCGGACCGTGTGCCAACCCGGCGATCACGTCGTGGTCCCCAACGACGCCTACGGCGGGACCTACCGGCTCTTCGCCCAGGTGCTCGAGCGCTGGGGCGTGGCCCACACGTCGGTGGACCTCACCGACCTCGAGGCGGTGGCCCGGGCCTGCGCCTCCGACAAGGGCCCGACCCGCGTCGTCTGGTGCGAGACGCCGACCAACCCCCTGCTGGGCCTGGCCGACATCGCCGCCCTGGCCGCCGTGGCCCACGACGCCGACGCCCTGCTGGTGGTGGACAACACCTTCGCCTCGCCCTACCTCCAGCAGCCCCTCGTCCACGACGCCGACGTGGTGGTCCACTCCACCACCAAGTACCTCGGCGGCCACTCCGACGTGGTCGGTGGAGCGCTGGTGGCCGCCGACGTCGAGCTGGGCGAGCGGCTCCGCTACCACCAGAACGCCCTGGGCTCGGTGCCCGGGCCGTTCGACTCGTGGCTGGTGCTGCGGGGGGCCAAGACGCTGGCGGTGCGGATGGATCGTCACTGCGACAACGCCGCCGCCATCGCCGGCTGGCTCGACGACCGCCCCGACGTCCGGGCCGTCCTCTACCCCGGTCTCGTCGACCACCCGGGCCACGACGTGGCCGCCAAGCAGATGCGCCGGGCCGGCGGCATGGTCAGCGTCCGCCTCGCCGGCGGCGAGGAGGCGGCGCTGCGGATGTGCGAGCGGGCTCGTCTCTTCACCCTGGCCGAGTCGCTGGGTGGGGTCGAGAGCCTGATCGAGCACCCGGCCCGCATGACCCACGCCTCGGTGAGCGGCACCCCGCTGGAGGTGCCCGGGGACCTGGTGCGCCTGAGCGTCGGCATCGAGGCCGTCGACGACCTGATCGACGACCTCGACCAGGCGCTGAGCTGAACGGGCCGGGGCTGAACGGGCGGGCTGACCGCGTCACGGTGGGCGACGCCGGTCATCGTCCCGGCCCCGGCACGTCGACGCAGACCAGACGGCTCGACGGGAAGTCCGTTCCCGTCATGGCGGCGCGCAGCGAGGTCACGTGGCCCCACACGCACACGCGAACCTCCCGGGCCCGCGCCACGTCGTCCACCGACACCGCCTCGGCGGGATCTTCGGGATCGGCGGGCCACGGCGTGGTGCGACCCGAGCCCGTCACGGTCTGGCCCGGGCCGACCCACGGCGTGAACGCCAGCGTCCGGGGCGGCAGGGTGTCGTTGTGGGGCCGCGCCCTGGGGTCCTCGGGCGACCCCCGGCCCGTCGCCAGGACGATGCCCCCGTCGGGGCCTCGGGACCGGCGGGCGAGGACGTGCCAGTCGACCTCCACCATGTCCGCGGTCGACGCATCCGGGAGGACCACCACGCCGTCGGCGCCATCGTCGACCGAGAGGGTCGTCTCGACGACGAGCTCGGCGTCCTCGTCGTCACCCAGCCGGACCTCGGCCTCGAGGTGGAGTCCCTCGACGGCGGGTGCGGGCAGGGGTGGGAGGTCGCCGACGGCATCGCCGTCGTCGTCGGATCGCCAGGGGCCGACGACGAGGACGGCCACGACCAGGACCAGGACCAGGCTGACGACGACCACGGCGGCGAGGCCGGAGCGGGCTCGGTGACGATCGTGCTCAGTAGCGGCCACGGATCTCCACCCCCAGCTCCTCGCGCAGGGCGTTCTCGCTCAGCCCGTCGGGGTGACCGCGGGCCTCGGAGCCCGGGACGGCGGGCGTCGACGGATCCTGGTCGTGGTCGACGGGCAGGCCGACGGCGTCGCGCTCGGCGTTCGGTGCCCACCCGTCGGCCCGGGTCAGCTGGCCATCGCCGTCGAGGTCTCCGGCCACCTCCGGAGGGCGACGCAGGTTGTCGTCGCCGGCGCGCTCGATCTCGATGCGGGTGACCACCCCGTCGCCGTCCTCGTCGACCACCTCCCAGAGGTCGTCGCGGTCGGCCGTGCCGTCGGCCTCGACCAGCCCGTCGCCGTCCTGGTCGATCCGCACCCGGCCGGACTGGTGGGCATCGGGACCGAGGTACACACCTTGGACCGCCCCACCGACCAGGGCGTCGTAGGCGTGGACCAGCTCGTGGTGGATGGTCACCAGGGGCGACACCGAGAGGCTGAAGGCCGGGCGGTCGGCCCCGGCGGGCCCGAACCCGGCCTCGTCGTCCTCGGGGTCGTACCGGACCTGGCCGTTCACCTGGCTGTCGCCGTGGTCGTAGGCCACGACGGTGACCTCCTGCCCCTCCAGGCCCTCCAGCAGGAGGGCGCCGGCCTCGGTGGCGGCGAGGGTCGCCAGGTCGGAGCGGATGCGGTCGGCCAGGAAGCCGTCCGGGTCGAGGACGGGGTCCACGACCACGGTGATGGCGTCGAGCCGCGACGGATCGACGGCGCGGCGGCCGACGGTGTCCCCCCGCGTGGCGCCACCCACGACGTCGCCGGGCTCGACGTGGAGGACGTCGGCCCCGCGGCCGCCTTTGACCAGGTCGACGCCGAGCCCGGCGTAGGCGACGTCGGCCCCCGCCCCACCGTGGAGCTGGTCGTTCCCGTCGCCTCCGGAGAGGATGTCGGCACCGTCGCCCCCGGCGAGCCGGTCGGCCCCGGTCCCGCCGTCGACGTGGTCGCGATCGGCGCCCCCGTCGAGGAGGTCGTCGCCGGCCTCGCCGTACACGAGGTCCTCGCCCCCGCCGGCCGAGACCCAGTCGTCGCCGGCGCCGCCGTCGACCACGTCGTCGCCGTCCCCGGCGATGATCCGGTCGTCGCCCCCGCGCCCGGCGATGTCGTCGTCACCGGCCCCGCCCAGCAGGCGGTCGGCCCCGTCGCCCCCCTTCAGATCGTCGTCGCCCGAGCCCCCTCTGAGCAGGGCGCCACCGCTGGGCACCGCCAGGACGTCGCTGCCGCTGCCGCCGTCGAGGACCAACCCGTCCCGCGGCGGCGTGCGCGTCGCCGGGGTGACGGCGATCCGGTCGTCGCCGACGCCGCCCCGCACGTCCACCGTGTCGCCGCGACCCACCTCGAGGGTGAGGAAGGTGCCGTTGACCAGCACGCGCAGGAGCCCGCCCTCGTCGCCCACGACGACGGTGTCGTCGCCCACGCCGGCGTCGAGGATCAGCCGGCCCTCGCGCCGGATGAGCTCGACCTCGGGGGCGACGTAGTGGTCGATCCGTCCGTGGAGGGCGTCGTCGTCGAGCGTGAGCGTGCCGCCCGCCCCGCCCCCGTCGGCGGCGGCGAAGGCCCGGGCCACCCCGGCGACCCACCCGGCGAGACGGAGCCACCGCTGGGCGAGGAACGACAGGTCGAGGTCGACCTCGGGGACGTCGGCCAGGAACGTGGCGCGGCCCTCCGAGGCGCGGAAGGCGTCGAGCGCGGCGCCGAGGTCGGCGGCGGCGGTGGTGAGCCGTTCGGAGCCGTCGTAGGCGGCCTCGACGTAGGTGGTGAGGTCGGCGGGGTTGGCCGAGGTGATGGTCATGGTTCCTCCCCGGGGGAGAGCGATCTGACGTAGGGCGCCACGTTCCCCCCTCGATCGCAAGGGGAAACATCTGTTGTCTCAGTATTTTTCAATAAATCTCATGTATGTCCAGATCGAGGCCGGGGTACGGCTCCGGCCATGACACAGACCGGTCCTCGCCCCGCCGACATCGTCTTCGACCACGCCGCGGCGGCGGCCGCCATCGCCGGGCTCGACCGAGCCCAGGCCGTGATGGGCGACGTCGCCGACAGCCGCAACCGCGCCCTCGCCACCGCCAGCACCTACTTCCGGGGCGTCTACGCCGAGGACCTCACGCGGGCCGACGGCGACCTCGGGCTGGCCTCCAACGACGCCCGACGCAATGCCACCGCCCTCCGCGCCGCCATCAGCCGGGCGGCCGAGGCGGCCCTCCTCGCCCAGGCCGCTCGGGGCGAGCAGCAGCACGCCTGGGACCGCGCCAACGTCCGGCCCGCCCCCGCCCGCGTCGCCTGAGGAGCCGAGTCGTCGGACGAGGCGACCCAGAAGCACAGCGCCTCTACGCTGCGGCGATGGGGCTGCGCGACAGAGCCATCGAGGCGACGGTGCTGCGGGCCATCGACCACGCCGTGGCCACCCGGTGGGCCGACGCCGAGCGGCGGGCCGACGCCACCACGGGGACGACGGCGGAGCGGGTCGCCCAGGTGACCCAGGCCGTGAGCACCGAGCTGGCGGTGGTCGGAGCGGCCACGGGCGGCGTGGCCGCCCTGCCCGGCGTGGGCACCGTCGCCTCGCTCGCCACGTCGGCGGCCGACGTGGGGTGGACCACGACCCGCGCCTGCGACCTCGTCATGGCCATCGGCGTCGTGCACGGTCACACCACCGCCCCGCCGGAGCTCCGCAAGGCCTGGGTCGTCGCCGTCCTGGGCTACGGCGCCGGGGCGGCGGGCGCCCTGCCCCGGATCGTGGCCGCCGAGGAGGAGGCCCACGAG
>DASYLG010000442.1:0-8096 GCA_036009685.1 Iamia sp.
TCGGGTAGACGTAGAAGCAGTCGATCTTCGGGTCGGCGGCCGGCTCCCGCTCCTCGACCGTCGTCGTGCCGTCGGGGTTCAGCACGGTGACGTCGAGGTCGCGGCACTCGTCGTCGGCCAGGTCGGGCCGGCAGATCCACGAGGCGTCCTCGTCGTAGATCTCGCTGGTGTGGCCGTCGTAGGGGTCGACGACCTCCTGGGGCTCGTCGGCCTCGGTCGTGGTCGCCCCCTCCGCCTCGGTCGCCTCGGCCGTCGTGCTCGACGGTGTGGCGTCATCGTCGTCGTCGGACGAGGAGCTGCATCCGGCGACGACCAACCCCAGGACCAGGGCAACCGCGGCAACACGCGTCATGGGGCACCTCCGGCGCCGTCGAGGATGGCCCGGGTGGCGGAGCACCCGAGCCGGGACGCGCCCGCGTCGATCATGGCCACGGCCGTGGCCCAGTCCCGGATGCCGCCCGACGCCTTGACGCCGAGCCGGTCGCCGACCGCCGCCCGCATCCGGGTCACGGCGTCGACGGTGGCCCCACCGGCCGGATGGAACCCGGTGGAGGTCTTGACCAGCTCGGCCCCGGCCGACTCGGCCGCCGCGCACGCCCGCTCGATGGCGTCGGGGGCCAGCAGGTCGAGGACGGCCGACTCGATGATCACCTTGAGGAGGGCCCGGCCCTCCAGCGCCCGGTGGACCGTGGCCACCCCGGCCTCGACGACCTCCCACTGGCCGGCGGCCGCCGCGCCCAGGTCGATCACCATGTCGATCTCGGTGGCCCCGGCGGCCAGGCAGTCCGAGGCCTCCCGGGCCTTCGCCCGGGGCGTGTGGGCGCCGGACGGGAAGCCGACGACGGCGGCGACGCCGACGCCTCCGAGCTCGTCCGGCGGGACCGCCAGGGGCAGGCGCGAGGGGGAGACGCAGACGGCGGCGACGCCCAGCTCGGCGCCCTCGTGGCACAGGGCGATGACCTCCTCGGTGGTGGCCGTCGGGGCCAGGAGGGTGTGGTCGATCATCCCGGCCACGGTCGGGCGGTCCAGCGGTACGGACATCGCGGCCAGACTGGCACACGACGGCCGGTCATGGCCGTGACTCACCCTTCCGGAGGACCCGTGCACACCACCGTCGTCGATCATCCCCTCGCGGCCCAGGCGCTGGGCCGGCTCCGCGACGAGACGACCGACCGGGCCGCCTTCCGCCAGGCCATGGACGACCTCGCCGGCCTGCTGGTCGTGGAGGCCACCCGGAGCCTGGCCACGGTCCAGGTCGACGTCCGCACCCCCCTCGCGCCGACCACCGTCGTCCGGGTCGACCCCGCCCCGCTGACGGTGCCCGTGCTGCGGGCCGGCCTCGGCCTCCTGCCCGGTGTGCTCCGCCTCCTGCCCGACGCCCCGACCGGCTTCATCGGAGTGGCCCGCGACGAGGTCACGCTGGAGCCGGTGCCCTACATGGACTCGGTCCCGGCCGACCTCGGCGGGCGCCCCGTCCTCGTGCTCGACCCCATGCTGGCCACCGGCGGCTCGCTGGCCTTCGCCTGCGGCCTCCTCCAGGGCCGCAACCCCGGCCGGGTCACGGCCGTCTGCGTGCTGGCCGCCCCCGAGGGCGTGCGCCGGATCGATGCGTCCGGCCTGGTCGACGAGCTGGTCGTGGCCGCCATCGACGAGCGCCTCAACGAGGTCGCCTACATCGTCCCCGGCCTCGGCGACGCCGGCGACCGCCTCTTCGGCACCGCCTAGACCCGTTCCCAGCACGGAAGGGCTGGATATCCCGGCCCTTCCGTGCCGAGAACGGTCAGTCGAGGCCGAGGCTGGCGGGGAGGGCGGCGATGATCTCGGCCAGGCCCTCCCCGGCGCGGGCGCGGGCGCCGGCCACGTCCGAGCCCGGGGGCACGGTCTCGACCACCTCGACGTAGCCCTTGAGCTTGGGCTCGGTGCCGCTGGGGCGGACGACGACCCGGGCACCGGGGAGGGCGATGCCGACGACGTCGGAGGGCGGGAGCCCCCGGTCGGGACGCCCCTGGGCCAGGTCGCTGACGCCCGCCACGGCCCGGGACCCGATGGCCGTCGGCGGGGCGGCCCGCAGCCGGGCCATGGCCTCGGTGATGCGCGCCGCGCCGTCGCCGCCCTCGAGCCGCACCGACCACTGGCCGGTGAGGTGGACGCCGAAGCGCCGGCACAGGTCGTCCAGCCGGTCCCACACCGTGAGCCCCTGCTCGACCAGGTCGCTGATCATCTCGCAGGCCAGCAGCAGGGCGCTGATGCCGTCCTTGTCCCGCACGGTGTCGCCGACGCAGTAGCCGATCGCCTCCTCGTAGGCCAGGATCAGCGGGCGCTCGGGCGTCGCCGTCCGGGACAGCCACTTGAACCCGGTGAGGGTCTCGACGTAGCCGTGGCCGGCGGCCGTGGCGATCTGGCGCAGCAGGGTCGACGACACGATCGTGGTGGCGAAGATGCCGCCCTCGGGCAGCCCGCCCCGCCGGACGAGGTGGTCGGCCAGCAGACAGCCCAGCTGGTCGCCGGTGAGGGCCGTCCACGCCGTGGCGTCGCGGGCCGTGCCGACGAGGGGGTCGACGACGGCCATGGCCAGCCGGTCGGCGTCGGGGTCGTTGGCCAGGGCCACGTCGGCGCCGATCCACGACGCCTGGTCGATGAGGTGGTCGAGGGCGCCGGGCTCCTCGGGGTTCGGGAACGCGACCGTCGGGAAGTCGGGGTCGGCGAGCGCCTGGGTGGCCGCCTCGTGGAGGTGGATGAAGCCGGACTGGTCGGCGGCCCGGCGCACCACCTCCCCGCCGACGCCGTGGAGCGGGGTGTAGGCCGCCTCGACGGTCGCCCGGTTCCTCTTGGGCGCCACCACCCGCCCGATGGCGGCGAGGTAGGCGTCGACGACCTCGAGGCCGTGGTTCTCGATGAGCGGGTTGCCGAAGCCGCTGATCGGCAGCTCGGACAGCAGCCCGACGGCGACCATCTCGGCGGCCACCGCCGTCGCCTGGGCCCCGTCGATCTGGCGGCCCTCGGCGTCGTAGACCTTGTAGCCGTTGTCCGTCCCCGGGTTGTGGCTGGCGGTGACCATGATCCCGGCCGCCGCCCCGAGGTGACGGACGGAGAAGGCCAGCACCGGCGTGGGGGTCGGCGCCGGGAGCACGTGGACGGGGATGCCGGCGCCGGCGATCACCTCGATGGTGTCGGCCACGAAGTCGTCGGAGCGGTGGCGGGCGTCGCGGGCCACGACGATGCCCTGGCGCTCGAGGCCGAGGGTCCGCACCCAGGCGGCGACGCCGGCGGCGGCGCGGCGCACGATGGCCCGGTTCATCCGGTTGGGGCCCGGCCCCACCCTGCCCCGCAGCCCGGCGGTGCCGAACTCCAGCTGGGCCCGGAACAGCTCGCGCAGCTCGGCCTCGGCCTCGGCCGACTTCTCCGGCCCCTCGTCCTCGACGGCGTACCAGCGCTTCCGCAGGTGGTCGGCGGTGCCCGGCTCGGGATCGTCGTCGATCCAGGCCTTCACGCGCTCCAGCAGGTCCTCGGTGGTCTCGTCGGTCCCGGTCACGGGCGGGCTCCTAGGCGTCGAGGAGGTGGACCAGCTGGGCCAGGGACAGCCCGGGACGGGCTCCCGTGTGGCCGATGACGGCGGCGGCGGCGATGGAGCCGAGCGAGCCGCACCGGTCGAGCGGCATGTCCTGGGTGTAGCCGTACAGGAAGCCGGCGGCGTAGAGGTCGCCGGCCGCCGTGGTGTCGACCCGCCTGGGGACCTCGTGGGGGGCGATGACGTGGGTCTCGTCCCCCGCCACCACGACCGAGCCGTGGCGACCCTTGGTCAGGCAGGCGACCTTGCAGCGGCCCCGGACCTTGGCCACCGCATCCTCGAAGTCGTCGACCTCGTAGAGGCGGGTGATCTCGTCGGTGTTGGCGAAGAGGATGTCGACGCCGCCGTCTATGAGGGTCAGGAAGTCGTCGCGGTGGCGGTCGACGCAGAAGCCGTCGGACAAGGAGAGGGCGACCTCGCGACCGGCCTCGTGGGCGGCCTCGGTGGCGACCCGGTAGGCGGCCTTGGCCGCATCCCGGTCGAACAGGTACCCCTCGAGGAAGGTGACCTTGGAGGCCCGCACCACGTCGAGGTCGACGTGATCCGGGCTGAGCAGCGACGACGCCCCGAGGTAGGTGTTCATGGTGCGCTGGGCGTCGGGCGTGACCACGATCAGGCAGCGCCCGGTCGGGGGCCCGTCGGTGGCGCGGGGCGAGGTGAAGTCGACCTCGAGCCCGGCCAGGTCGTGGGCGAACACCGTGCCCAGGTCGTCGTCGTGGACCCGGCCGATGTAGGCCGCCCGGCCCCCGAAGCTGGCCACGCCGACGATGGTGTTGGCGGCCGAGCCCCCGGACATCTCCGTCCGGTGGCCCATGGCGGCGTACAGCTCACCGACCCGGTCGTCCTCGATGAGGGTCATCGACCCCTTGGTGAGGTCGTGGGCCTCGATGAAGCCGTCGTCCTCGTGGCTGAGGACGTCGACGAGGGCGTTGCCGATGCCGACGACGTCGTAGCTGGTGCTCTGCGACACGGGGGACGACCCTACTGCCCCTGGTGGGACCGCCTCCCATGTCCGTGTGGCCGGCGCCGTCTGACGCGCGACTGGCTACTGTGACGAAGTCAACACGGACCACCCCGCACGGAGGCACCCTTGACCGTCGCTCCTTCCCGTCCGGGCCCGGCCCGCGGCCTCCGCCGCGCCCGGTCGCGGCACGTGGGTGCCGCCGCGGTGCTCGTCGGGCTGGTCGCCGCGGGTCTGGTGCCCGCCGCCCTGCCCGTCGCCGCCACGGTCGCGCCGGCCGGCGCGCCGGCCACGGGAGCGCCGCTGCCCACGGGGTTCGGCGAGCCGGGCACCCCGGTGCGACCGGCGTCGGAGCGCTACGTCCGGGAGGCCTACGACGCCGTCCTGCGGCGGGATGTCGACGAGCCCAGCCTCACCTACTGGGGCGACCGGCTCGACGGCTCCACGTCGCGGGGCACCTTCGCCCGCCACGTCGTCCTCTCCCTCGAGTCGGTGCGCACCCACGTGGCGGCCGTCTACGAGGTCTTCGGCCGGGCGCCCACCACCACCGAGCGCGACGCCTCGGTCGCCGCCATCCGCGCCCGGACCACCACCGTCGAGCAGGAGCTGGTCCGCCTGCTCGCCACCGAGGAGTTCTACGAGCGCGAGGGCGGCGCCAGCCCGGCCGGGTTCGTCCAGGCCCTCTACAACAGCGTCCTCGACCGCAGCCCCGACGAGGCGGGCAGCGAGTACTGGCTGGGCCGCCTCGAGGCCGGCGCGACCCGGGCCGAGGTCGCCCAGGGCTTCGTCCTGGCCGGAGACCGGCTCGGCCCGGTGGTGGCCGACGCCTACGACCGGGTGCTCGCCCGGGGTGCCGATGTCGGCGGCCGTGCGTACTGGGCCGCCCGCATCCGGCGGGGCGAGAGCATCCTCGACATCGACCGCTACCTGCTGGCCAGCGCCGAGGCGTGGGGCGCCGGGTGCAGCATCCTCGACCGCACCCGCTGCCTGCTGCCGTTCCCCAACGACGAGCTCACCCTCGTCGACGACACCACCGACACCGGCAAGCGGGTGGTGCTCAAGCCGCCCTGGGTGCCGGGCTCGACCACCAAGGCGTTCGACCCCACCGAGTGGAACCGCCAGGACGGCTTCAGCCCCGGCTCGGCCATCCTCCTCCACAGCGGCGGGATCGACCCCGAGGAGTCGAACCTCCCAGGCCTCGACGACATCGGCGCCTCGCTGGCCGACGACGCCCCCATCGTCATCGTCGACACCGAGACGGGCGAGGAGTGGCCCTACTGGGCCGAGCTGGACAGCAACGCCCCGACCGACGCCGAGCGGGCACTCGTCATCCGCCCGGCGCGGAACTTCCTCGACGGCCACACCTACGCCGTGGGCATCGGCCAGATGCACGACGCCGAGGGCGACGCCATCGAAGCGCCGTCCGGCTTCCGGATCTTCCGCGACGACCTGCCGTCCAACAGCCGCCGGGTGGAGGAGGAGCGGGTCCGGGCGGAGTTCGCCATCGACCAGGTGGCGGCGTCCGGCCTGGACCGCGACACGCTCCACATGGCCTGGACCTTCACCGTGGCCAGCACCCGCAACCTGGCCGAGCGGGCCGTCCACATGCGCGACGAGGCCCTCGGCGGGCTGGCCGGCGTCACCGCCCCCGACTTCACCGTCACCAACCAGACCGACGAGGGCGACTGGACGCGGGTCACGGGGACGTACCAGGTCCCGCTGTACCTGACCGGCACGGGCCAGCCCGGGTCCCGGCTGCGCCTGGGCGACGACGACCTGCCACAGGCCCAGGGCACCGCGACGGCCCCGTTCACCTGCGTCGTGCCCGACGCCGCCCGCACCACGCCGGGGCGCGCCGCCCTCTACGGCCACGGCCTCCTCGGCACGGGCGAGCAGGCGGCGAGCGGCGGGCCCCGCGACCTCGCCCGCGAGCACGACATGGTGTTCTGCGGCACCGACTACTGGGGCATGTCCGAGGGCGACTTCGGCAACACCGCCACCATCATCGGCGACCTGTCCCGGTTCCCCGAGCTGGCCGACCGGAACCAGCAGGGCCTCCTCAACTTCATGCTCCTGGGCCGGCTCATGACCCGGCCCGACGGGCTGGTGAGCCACGCCGCCTTCCAGGGCACGGCGGGCGTCCCGGCCATCGACGGCACCAACCTCTCGTACTACGGCATCAGCCAGGGTGGGATCATGGGTGGCGCCCTGGTGGCGCTCAGCACGGACATCACCCGGGGCGTGCTGGGGGTGCCGGGCACGAACTACAGCACCCTCCTCGAGCGCAGCGTCGACTTCGACCCCTTCTTCGCGGTGATGGCGGGCAGCTACCCCAGCGCCCTCGACCGGATCATGATGATCTCGGTCATCCAGATGCTGTGGGACCGGGGCGAGGCCAACGGCTACGCCAACCACATGACCACCGACCCGCTGCCGGGCACCCCCGAGCACGAGGTGCTCATGCACGTCGCCGTGGGCGACCACCAGGTGGCCACGGCGGCGGCCGACGTGATGGCCCGGACCTACGGCGCCGCCACCAACGACCCGCCGCTCGTCGAGGACCGCTCGCCCGACGTCGAGCCGCTGTGGGGCATCGACCGGATCGAGGCCTGGCCCCACGCCGGCTCGGCCTCCATCTACTGGGACAGCGGCGCCGTCTGGCCGCCGCTCGAGAACAAGCCGTCCCGCGTGGGCGACGACCCCCACGGCGACCCGCGCTCCGACCCCGACGCCCGGGACCAGATCTCGGAGTTCCTGAAGCCGGCCGGCGTGGTGGTCGACGTCTGCGACGACGACCCCTGCATGGTCGAACCCTGACCGAGGTCGAACCCTGACCGAGGCCGTCAGCCGACGCCTTCAGTCCTCGCCCTGGTCCTGGTCGCCCCGCGGGCGGTCGCGGCTGGCGGTCACGTCGTACTCGTCGATCAGCAGCGCCCGGTCCTGGCCCGGGACGAAGGTCAGACGGACGTCCTCGACGCTGTCGCTCCCGTCGGTGAGGTGGTAGCGGAGGGTGAGGTCGGTGGTCATCGCCTCGGCGTCGGCGTGCGGTCGACCCTGGACCTCGACCGACTCGACCGTCTCGGTCCAGAAGCGGCGGTAGGACTCGAAGTCCTGCTCGCCCTGGAAGCGGGGCGAGAGCAGGGCGTAGGAGCCCTCGAGATCGCCCGAGGCGATCCCGTCGTAGTACGTCGTGGCCGCGGCCTCGAGGTCCTCGGCGGTGACCTCGGTGTCGACCGGCTGGGTGGTGGTCGTCGTCGTGGTGGAGGTCGTGGTCTCCGCCTCGGTGGTGGTCGTCGTGGTGGAGGCCGTCTCCTCCTCGGTCGTGGAGGACGCCGTCGCGGGCGGTGCCGTGGTGGTGGACTCGGTCGTGTCGGTGGCCACCGCGTCGTCGTCACCGCCGTCGTCGCGGGTGAGGGCGTAGCCGGCCGCGGCGGCGAGGAGCAGGACGACGATCAGGGCGGCGCCGGCCAGGGCGGCCCGGCCCCGCCGGCGCGCCGGATCGGTGCCGCTCGCCGGCCCAGGGGGTGGCGGGGCGGGCGGCGGGCCGGACGCCGCCGGCGGGGGTGG
>DASYLG010000443.1:0-5281 GCA_036009685.1 Iamia sp.
CGGGGGGGGCGGGGGGGGCCCGCCTGGCCCGGCGCACCAACCTGGCCAAGGCCGGCAACGCCGAGCTGGCCGGGTGGTGGGACGAGGCCCACAAGAGCCGCACCGGCGGACTCGACCGGCTGCTGGTCTCGGCGCCCGGCGCGCCCGACCCGGTGGCCGCGGCCGCCGCCGGGGTCCGGGGCGAGGTGGCGGTCCACGAGCTGACCCGGGTCCAGCCCGGCGCCGGGCCCGACTACCTGGCCGCCCTCGTCGAGCGGTGGGCCCCCGCCGCGGCCGAGGTCGGCGTCCAGCTGGTCGGCGCCTTCGAGGTGCTGATGACCGACGTCGAGGTCGTCACCGTCTGGGTCGCCAGCCTCGACGCCCACACCGCCATGCTGCGGGCCGGGGTCGATGGCCCGGCGGTCCTCCCCGGATTCGCCGAGTCCCGCCGCCAGTGGTGCACCGCCTGGCGGGAGGAGCTGATGGTCCCCGGTCCCGACAGCCCCTTCCACCCGTCGACGCCGACGTGAGGCGGCGCGCCGGCAGCGTGCTGCTCGTCGTCGTGCTGGTGGTGGGCGTCGGCTGCTCCGAGGGAGACCCGGGCGCCGACGGCGACGTCGAGTCGCTGGGCGGCCTGGTCCCCAGCCCGCTGGCCGACGAGCTGACCCGCTCCGGCGGCTGCACCGACGGGCGGCTCTGGGCGGCCGACGAGTCCGGGTCGCTCGCCGTCGTCGTCGAGGCGATCGGGGCCACCGGCGACGAGGTGGAGCTGCCGAGCGAGGAGGTCGACGTGGCCGTCCTCCACGGCGACGGGCTCTCGGGCGACCTGTGCGCCGACGACCTGACCCCGGCCTCGAGCTCCCCGGCCGTCCAGGGGCAGGTGGGCCTGGAGCGGGACGAGATCGGCTGCGTCGCCCGGTTCCGCATCGACGGGCTCGAGGCGGAGGACGGCACCACCTTCGGCCCCATCGAGGGCGACGCCACGGCCACCGCCTGCACCTCCGGCTGATCTGTCCGCATCGCGCTCGCGCCCGCCCCGAGGAGCGGCCTCAGCCGAGGGCGCCGGTCTTCCTCAGCTCCTCGATCTTCTCGTCGTCGTAGGCGAGGACGTCGCGCAGGATCTCGTCGGTGTGCTGGCCGACGGTGGGGGCCATGGTCGGCTCGGGGATGGGGGCGTCGAGGAACTTGAGCGGCGAGGGGACCTGGTCGGCGCCGACCAGCTCCTTGGGGATCCACGGCAGGCGATCCTGGAACTGGGGATCGTCGGCGATGGTCTTGGGCGTGTTGACCGGGGCGATGGGCGTGTTGTGCTCGTCGCCGAAGGTCACCCACTCGGCGGTCGAGCGCGAGCGGAACACGTCGCGGAGGATGGTGCGGAGCTCCTCGTTGCCCCGGGCGTGGTCGGCGTACTGCGAGCCCGGGTGGGCCTCGAACAGCTCGGGCCGGCCGATGCCGTCGCAGAAGTTCTTCCAGAACTCGCGCTCGGACGACATGAACAGCACGTGCCCGTCGGACGACTCGTAGAACTGGTACCGGACGCCGTCCTTCATGCCGGCGGTGCCGGGCGCACGCCGCTCGAAGCCGTCGGCCTCGTTGCCGGTGACCTCGCTCTCGGGACGCTCGTAGGCCTTGTAGGTCTCGCTGCGGAGCCAGTCCATGGCCGCGGCGGCGTCGCTCTGGGCGATCTCGAGCTGGACGCCGTGGCCCGTCGCCCGGGCGCTGGTGATGCCGGCGAGGATGCCGAGGGCACCGAACAGCGGGCCGGCGTGGATGCCCACCGACGGGTGCTCGGGGATGTAGCAGAACCCCTCCTCGGTGGTCTCCGGCTGCACCAGCCCGGCCCATACGTCGTAGGCGATGCCGTGGCTCGGCATGGTGGCGTAGGGGCCGGTGGCGCCGTAGCCCGAGATGGTGCAGAAGACGATCTTGGGGTTGATCTCCTTGAGCGTCTCGTAGCCCAGGCCGCGGCGCTCGAGGCCGCCGGGCCGCATGGCCTCGACCACGGCGTCGGCGTCGCGCACCAGGTCGAGGAAGACGGCCTTGCCCTCGTCGGTGCGCAGGTCGAGGGTGATCGACCGCTTGCCCCGGCTGATGTGGAGGTGCATGAGCGACGTGCCCTCGACGATGGGCCAGGTCATGCGGCGGATGTAGTCGCCCGTCGGCGGCTCGACCTTGATGACGGTGGCGCCCAGGTCGGCCAGGTGGGTGCTGATGGCCCCCGGCCCGAGCATCGAGCACTCCACGATGCGCACCCCGGCCAGAGGACCGATCCGCTCCTGCTCAGCCATGCCTGCTCCTCGATATCTGACGACCCGTCAGAAAACTAGCCCCGTCCGGCCGGGTGGACAGAAACTAGAACGTGTTCTAGTTTTGGGGGATGGAGTTCGGAGTCTTCGCCCAGCTGTTCGTGCCCCAGTTCGAGCGGGATCGTGACCCGCACGCCGAGCACCGACGGATCTTCCGCAACGTCGAGATCGCCAAGGCCGCCGACGCCTACGCCTTCAAGTACGTGTGGTGCCCGCAACACCACTTCCTCGACGAGTACAGCCACATGCCCGGGCCGGAGGCCTTCCTCGCCTTCTGCGCCGCGCAGACCGAGCGGGTCCACCTGGGCTCGGCCATCTTCAACATCACCCCGGCGGTCAACAAGCCGGTGCGGGTGGCCGAGAACGTCGCCCTCCTCGACCACCTGACCAACAACCGCTTCGAGTTCGGCACCGGCCGGGGCTCGTCGTCGACCGAGGTCCTCGGCTTCGGCATCCCCAGCGTCGACGACACCAAGAGCATGTGGCGGGAGACGATCCGCGAGATCCCGAAGATGTGGGCCGACGAGGTCTACAGCTACGAGGGCGAGCACTTCTCGGTCCCCGAACGCAAGATCTTCCCCTGCCCCCACGGCACCGGGCACCCCGGCATGTGGGTCGCCGCCGGCAGCCCCGGCACCTTCACCGAGGCCGGCGAGCTGGGGCTCGGCGCCTTCTGCTTCGCCCTGGGCAAGCCGTCCCAGATGGAGCCCCTGATCAACAGCTACAAGGCCGCCATCGGCAACGCCACGCCGGTCGGTGACTACGTCAACGACAACATCATGGGCGTCACCAACATGCTGTGCATGGAGGACCGCAACAAGGCCTTCGAGGTCGCCGCCAACATGGGGATGAACTACTACACGACCCTGGCGTACCACTGGCTCGACAACGTGCCCCGGCCCAAGAACTTCCCCGAGTGGCCCAACAAGATCCCCGAGCCCACGCCCGAGGTGGTCGAGCAGCTGTCGGCCGAGGGCTACGTCGCCATCGGCGACCCCGACGACTGTGCCCGGAGCCTCCAGCGCTGGGTCGATCTCGGCTTCGACCAGCTGACGTTCAGCCCGACCACCAACACGCTCCCGACCGAGACGGTCCTGGCGTCGATGGAGCTGTTCGGCACCGAGGTCATCCCCCGGTTCGACACCGATCCGGTCCACTCGACCACCCGCTACCGCGAGGCCTACGCGGCCTCCGTGGGCGGGAACGTGCCGGGCGTCGTCGACGGCCTCGACGTCCCGTAGCCCACGCGGGCGCCGTCCTCACCTGCTTCACTGCCGCCCCGATGGCTGACGCACCCCCACCCGACGTCCCCGCGCCCGACGCACCCGCCTCGTTCAACCTGGCCGACATCTGGGAGTGGGCCTCGGCCCGCGTGCCCGATCGGCTCGCCCTCGTGGTCGGGCCCGAGCGCCGCACCTACGGCGAGCTCGATGCCAACGCCGACCGCATCGCCCACCACCTGCGCGCCGCCGGCATCGAGCCCGGCGACCGGGTGGCGATCGACCTCCGCAACGCCCCCGAGTACCTCGAGGTCATGCTGGCCGCCTTCAAGCTGCGGGCGGTCCCGGTCAACGTCAACTTCCGCTACGTCGCCAACGAGCTGCGCTACGTGCTCGAGACGTCGCGGGCGGCCGCCCTCGTCTTCCACCGCTCGCTGGCCGACGCCGTGGCCGGTGTGCCCGCCGTCGTCGGGTCGATGAAGGCCGTGCTCTCCGTCGAGGACATCGACGGGTCGCCGCCGGCCGACGCCGAGGTGCCGGGTGCCGTGCCCTACGCCTCGGCGCTCGCCGGTGCTCCGGACGGCCCGATCGTCACCGAGGGCCGGTCGGGCGACGACCACTACCTGATGTTCACCGGTGGCACGACCGGCCTGCCCAAGGGCGTCCTGTGGCGGCAGGAGGACGCCTTCTACGCCTGTCTCGGCGGCGGTGACCCGATGCGTCTGTCCGGCCCCATCACCGAGCTGGCCGAGATGGGCGATCGCTTCGTCGAGAAGACCGTCTACCTGCCCATCGCCCCGCTGATGCACGCGGCGGCGCAGTGGACGTCGTTCATGTGGTTCTACGGCGGGGGCACCGTCGTGCTGGTGCCGGGCAGCTTCGACGCCGAGGCGGCGTGGGACCTGGTCGCGGCCGAGGGCGTCAACATCCTCACCGTGGTGGGCGATGCCGTGGCCAAGCCGCTGCTCGACTGCCTGGAGGCGAACCCGGACCGCTGGGACATCTCGTCGCTGTACGCCATCGGCAACGGCGCCGCCCCGCTGTCGTCGTCGGTGCGCGGCCGGCTGGTCTCGTCCTTCCCGACGTGCGTCATCACCGACGGCATGGGCTCCTCCGAGAGCGGCGTCCAGGGCGCGGCCCGGACCCAGCCGGGCGAGGGGTCGTCGGGGGCGGCGTCGGCCGGCGGCGTCGCCTCGTTCTCGGTCGGCTCGACGACGGCGGTGCTCGACGAGGCCCTGCGGCGGGTCGAGCCGGGGTCCGGCGTCGTGGGCCGGCTGGCGACGTCGGGGCGGATCCCGCTCGGCTACGACGGCGACCCCGAGAAGACAGCGGCCACCTTCGTCGAGGTCGACGGCGTCCGATGGGTCCTGTCCGGCGACATGTGCACGGTCGACGCCGACGGCCGCGTCCGCCTGCTGGGCCGGGGCTCGCAGTGCATCAACACCGGCGGCGAGAAGGTCTACCCGGAGGAGGTCGAGGGCGTCCTCCACGGCCATCCCGGCGTGGCCGACGTCCTCGTCGTGGGCGTCGACGACGAGCGATGGGGGAGTGCGGTCACGGCCGTCGTCCAGCCCGCCGCCGGGGTGATGGCACCGACGCTGGAGGAGCTGCGCTCGCATGCCCGCGAGGTGCTCGCCGGCTACAAGCTGCCCAAGCACCTGGTCGTCGTCGAGCGGGTCCAGCGCACCCCGGCCGGCAAGGCCGACTACCGCTGGGCCACCACCACCGCCCGCACTGCCGTCCTCACCCCGACCACATAGCCCGTAGTGGGGGGGG
>DASYLG010000444.1:0-12138 GCA_036009685.1 Iamia sp.
CCACCGCGCCCCCGCCTCCGGTATCTCGTCGATCGGCATGCCCCACCCTGTCAGGTGGCTCAGCCCGAGGAGAGGGTCGCCCCGAGGAGGTTGGCGATGTCATCGACGACGAGCCGACCCTGACCCTCGGTGAGGTCATCGTGGTCGATGGTCGCCTGCCAGGCGGGCGCGTCCTGCGGGATCCCGTCGCCGAAGACGACGAAGGCGTCCGATGCCGGAGATCTCAGGAGGTCGGCGAAGATCGCCACCACCGACGACGCCGCCTCGGCGACCCGTGAGTCCCACGCCAGCCCATGGGTGGCCCGACCGCCCACGGCGCGGGAGAGGAGCGTCGTGGCCCACTCGCGCGTGCACGGGTAGTGCGCGGCGTTGGTCATCGACACCTGCTCCCGCCGGAGACCGAGGATCCCGAGGGCCTCCTCCCGCAGGTCGACGAACCGCAGCTCGACGGGAGTGGTCAACCGGACGAGGCAGCGGTTCCGGAGATCGATCGGGCTCGAGACGAGGGCGGCGCCGGGTCGGATGTCGTGGAATGCGGTCTCCAGGAGAGCGGTGGTGTGGGTCGGGGCCATGTACAGGGTGGGGACGACAGCTCCGTCGCGCTCGAGCGGCGCGAACCGCGTGTCCCCGCGGCCGGAGTCGTTGAAGAGCGATGGCCAGTGGCGCCGGGAGACCGACGTGGACATGGCTGTCCCGGCGGGCAAGGTGACCGAGCGGGCGCGGCGAAGGTCGGTCTCGCCGGGATCGGGCACCGGGCAGGTACTGGGGAACCGGCAGCCCGCGGCCGTCACAGGGCGTTCGAGGCTCGCCGGCGGGCCGCGTCGGTGACGAGATCGGGCTCGGTGAGGGCGAGCTCGGCCGGGACGGCGCCGTCGAGCCAGCTGCTCGCCGTGGTGAGCCAGGCCCACAACGCCCAGCCGTCCTCCCCGACGGCGGTCAGCGCCTCGATGGCACCCGCGTAGGCCTTTCGAGGGTGGAGCGTGGGGTCCAGGAGGAAGGCCGGGACGATCGTCTCGCCGTCGTGGGTGACGGTGAAGATCTCGTGCCGCCGACGGGCCCGGTGGAGCCACTGACGGGTGGCGGCCACCGCCTGATCGCGGCCCTCGGCCAGCGCCGAGGTCGTGAAGGCGCCGCCCTCGAGGAGCTGTGTGCGCAGGCGGGCGATGCGCTTGGCCTGCTCGATGGCGCCGTGCGGGATGAAGTCGTACTCGTCCCGGCCGGGCACGAGCTGGGTCAGCAGCTCGTCGCGTATCGAGACCTCGCGGGCGACCTTCTCGTCGCTGAGGTGCCAGCGGGGGTTCTCCAGGTCGTTGCCGAAGATCTGCCGGAGGGCGAAGAGGCTCACTGCTGAGCCGAGCGCCAGGGCCACGACCTGTGCCGAGGGCGCATCGACGGGAACCAGGTCCTTGCTGTCGCTCATGTCTGCCCTTCCTCGTCACGACCATCATAGCCGTCCCCAGCGCATGACAATCGTGACAGGTGGGCGCGTGACGCGGGACGGCGCCTAGAGGACGGTGACCTCGGCGAGGTCGGTGACGACGACGTGGGCGCCGGCGGCGAGGAGCTCGTCGGGGTCGTCGTGGCGGGCGACGCCGATGACGAGGCCGAAGCCGCCGGCCCGTCCGGCCGCCACCCCGGCCACGGCGTCCTCGATGACGACGGACCGGTCGGGCTCGACATCGAGCCGCCGGGCCGCTTCGAGGAAGGTGTCGGGGGCGGGCTTGCCGGCCAGGCCCTGGTCCTCGATGTCGACCCCGTCGACGGCGGCGTCGAAGGCGTCCGAGAGGCCGGCCGCCGAGAGGATGTCGACCCGGTTGCGGCTGGCGGTGACCACCGCGGTGCACACCCCGGCGTCGCGCACGGCGTCGAGCACCGTGATCGACGAGGCGAAGGTGGTGACCCCGCCGGTGGAGATGGCCTCGTGGAAGTGCTCGTTCTTGCGGTTGGCGAGGGCCCAGGCGGTCTCGCGGCCGGGCGGGTCGGCGATGTCGCCGCGAGGCAGCGAGACGCCGCGGTCGACCAGCACGGCCTCGACGCCGTCGATGCGGGGTCGGCCGTCGACCAGGCGGCGGTAGTCGTCCATCGAGAACGGGGGGTGCTCGACATCGGGTGCCAGCAGGGGCAGGGCCTCGTCGAACAGCCGGGACCAGGCCGTGAAGTGGACCGATGCAGTGTCCGTCAGCACGCCATCCATGTCGAAGAGGACCGCACCCACCTTGGTGGTGTCGATGACGGCGGCGGTCACTCGGTGCCCGCGGTCGCCTCGTCGAGAGCCTGGGCCAGGGTGTTCCACGAGAGCGTGGCGCACTTGATCCGCACGGGGAACTTCACGACGCCCTGGAGCGCCTCGAGGTCGCCCAGCTTGACGCCCTCGGGCGCCTCGAGGGCCTCGCCGTCGGCCGCGGCCTCGCCGGCGGTGGCCTCGCCGCCCAGGCTCGACTCGTGGATCGACATCATGGCCTTGAAGGCCCGGGTGAGATCCCCGACCTCGGCGAGGGTCTTGCCCTTCACCGCCGACGACATCATCGACGCCGACGACTGGCTGATCGAGCAGCCCTGGCCGTCGATGCGGATGTCGGCCACGGTCCCGTCGACCACGTCGACGTAGACGACGATCTCGTCACCGCAGAGGGGGTTGAAGCCCTCGGTCTTGGTGGCGGGGGGCGCGGGCAGCTCGCCCCGGTTCCGGGGGCTGCGGTAGTGGTCGAGGATGATCTCGCGGTAGAGGTCTTCGAGTCCGGGCAAGGTGGGCTCCGCGTGGATCAGGAGGTCGGGGTGGTGGGGCAGGACGGGGATCAGGGGGCGAAGAAGTCTGCCGCGTCGGCCAGAGCCACGGCCAGAGCGTCGACGTCGTCGGTGTCGTTGTACACGTAGAGCGAGGCCCGGGCCGTCGCCCCCACGCCGAGCACCTTCATCAGGGGCTTGGCGCAGTGGTGGCCGGGGCGGACGCACACGGCGTGCTCGTCCATGACCTGGGCCAGGTCGTGGGGGTGGACGTCATCGATGGCGAGCGAGAGGACGCCGCCCCGCTGTGCCGGCTCGGACGGGCCGTGGATGGTGAGCCGGTCGCCGACCCGCTCGGTGAGGGCCCGCAGGGCGTAGGCGGTGAGGCTGACCTCGTGGGCCCGCACGGCGTCCATGCCCAGGGCGTTCAGGTAGTCGATGGCGGCGTGGAGGCCGATGGCCTCGATGATCGGCGGGGTGCCGGCCTCGAACTTGGCCGGCGGGGCGTCGGGGGTGAAGCCCTGGAGGTCGACGGTGAGGATCATCCCGCCGCCGCCCATGAAGGGGGGCATGGCGTCGAGCAGCTCGCCCCGGCCCCACAGCACGCCGATGCCGGTGGGCCCCACCATCTTGTGACCGCTGAAGGCGGCGAAGTCGGCGCCCATGGCCACCACGTCGGTGGGCACGTGGGGGACGTACTGGCAGGCGTCGACGCACACCAGGGCACCGGCGGCGTGGGCGGCGTCGGCGATCTCGCGCACGGGGGTGAGCGTGCCGAGGACGTTCGACATGGCCGTGAGGCCGACGAGCTTGGCCCCGTCGAGCAGCCGGTCGAGGTCGCTCAGGTCGAGCATGTGGTCGGGGCCGACCGGGATCCAGCGGATCTCGAAGCCCTTCTCCTGCTGGAGCTGGAACCACGGGACGATGTTGGCGTGGTGCTCCATCTGGGTCAGCACGACGGCGTCGCCGGGACCGAGGTTGGCCCGGCCCCACGACCCGGCCACCAGGTTGAGGCCCTCGGTCGCGTTCTTGGTGAAGATGACCTCGGCGGCGCTGGGGGCCCCGATGAAGCGGGCGACGGCGACCCGAGCCTCCTCGTAGCGGGCGGTGGCCCGCTCGGCGAGGGAGTAGACGCCGCGGTGGATGTTGGCGTAGTCGTTCTCGGCGAACTCGGACATGGCCTCGATGACGGACCGGGGCTTCTGGGCCGATGCCGCCGAGTCGAGGAACACCAGCCGCTTGCCGTGGACCTCCTGCTCGAGGATCGGGAAGTCGCGCCGGATGGCCGCCACGTCGAGGACATCGGCGGTGGTGTCGGTGGTGCTCATGGCGTCGCTCCCGCCGCTGCTCCGGTGAACTCGGTGTAGCCCTCGGCCTCGAGGCGGTGGGCCAGCTCGGGTCCGCCGCTCTCGGCGACCCGGCCGTCGACCAGCAGGTGGACCGTGTCCGGGTTCAGCTCGTCGAGCAGCCGCTGGTAGTGGGTGATGCAGAGGATGCCCAGGTCCGGTCGGTCCTGGCGCACCTCGCGCACGCCGGAGGCGACGGTGCGGAGGGCGTCGATGTCGAGACCCGAGTCGGTCTCGTCGAGCACGGCCAGCTCGGGCTCGAGGATGGCCATCTGCAGGACCTCGTTGCGCTTCTTCTCGCCGCCCGAGAAGCCGTCGTTGAGGTGGCGGTCGGCGAAGGCCGGGTCGATGCCCAGGCGCTCCATCCACTCCATGATCGACAGGCGGAGCTCGAGCATCGACAGGTCGATGCCCTTGCGGGCCGAGAGGGCCTGGCGCAGGAAGTTCAGGACCGACACGCCGGGGATCGTCTGCGGGTACTGGAAGGCGAGGAACATGCCGGCCGCCCCCCGGTCGGCGGGACCCCACTCGGCGATGTCGTCGCCGAGGTACCTCACGGTGCCACCGGTGACGACGTACTCGGGGCTGCCCAGCAGGACGCTGGCGAGGGTCGACTTGCCGGATCCGTTGGGCCCCATGACGGCGTGGACCTCGCCGGGTCCGATGGTGAGGCTGAGCCCCTTCAAGATGTCGTCGCCCCCCGCCGCGGGCGCAGCCCGCAGGTCGGTGATCTCGAGGACGGGCGTGGATCCGTCGGCCATGCCCCCAGGCTACGAGACGACCCCGACTTCGCACTACCCGCGTAGTGGAAAGGGTCGTGCTACAGATGAAGGAGAGATGTGTTGCATCAAAGATGCATTGTGGTTGCGCCTTGTTGCTATGGTGCACCCATGACGGCGAACGAGATGGACCCGAGGTGGCGACGATGACGACCAGGCTGGACACACCGGTCGAGGCGCGCGGCAGCCGCGTGGTCTCGGTGCGCCTCTCCGACACGGATCATGCGCTGCTGCGGATCGTCGCCGCGGCCCAGGACCAATCGATGGCGAGCTACGTGGAGGACGCCATCCGAGAGCGGTTGCGCGACGGCTTCGGAGAGGTGCAGGCGCAGGTGGCGATGATCTCGGATCGCCTCGACGAGCCGCGACCGAGGCGATCGCGATGAGCGACCGGACCACCGCGGCCGAGCTCCTCACCAGCTATCTCGGGCCATCGAAGGTGGCGACCGTGGCCGCCGACGAGATCACATGGATCAAGGCCGAGGCGCCCACCCAGGCGATCAAGGTGTACATCGACGGTGTCGATGAGCCGCTCGATGCGCACGTGTTCCACGATGCGCACGGGGACGTCGCAATCGGGGTCATCGACGCCGGGCTGTCGTCGCGGAGCGCCGTCTCGAAGCGCAAGCTCCTGGGCACGCTGGCTGCGGAGGGCCCGAAGCGATCGGGAGAGCTCATCGACGAGCTGACGGAGCGGTCGGAAGCCCGGGAGGGTGACCCGTTGGTCGGCCGACTGACAGAGCTCGCCCGTCTGATCGACACGCTCGTGGCCGATGGGACGCTCGAGATCCGATCGCGACCCGAGGGCGACATCGTGGCCGTCAGCGGCGATCCCCGTCTCGGCTGAAGGGGCCGTTGCCATGGGGGTGGGACTGCTCATCAGCGCCGTCTTCGGTGCGTCGGTCGGGGTCGCCGAGCTCCTGCTCCGCTATCGGGATGCCCCGCTGCTGCTCTTCAAGAAGGTCGCCGCGTGGTGCTACGTGGGGTTCAACGCCGGCGCGGCGGTGCTCGCCCTCTGGATCGTGACGGCGATGGACTGGACGTTCGGCCAGACCACGGACACCAAGATCGACATGGTCCGGATCCTGGTCGCGGGGTTCGGCTCGATCGCCCTCTTCCGCTCGAACCTCTTCATCGTGAAGACGGGCGATGAGAACATCGGCGCCGGGCCGAGCCTCGTCCTGGCCGGACTCCTCGGTGCGGCCGACGTGGCGGTCGATCGACAACAGGCGCAGGCTCGTGCCGAGGACGTCAGGGCGGTAATGGACGATGTGTCCTTCGACGCCGCCCGCGAGAGCCTCGTCAGCGTGGCGCTCACCGCCTCGGTCAGCGTCACCCCCAAGGCGACGGAGGACCTGCGCACGGGCATCTCCGCGCTCGGGTCCTCGACGTCGATCCCGGATCAGGCCAAGTCGTACGTGCTCGGCCTCATGCTGATCGACGTGGTGGGCGTCGAGGTGCTGCGCCAGTCGGTCACCACGCTCGGCGACTCGATCAAGGCGGTCCCGCCGCCCCCGCCCCCGCCCCCGCCTGCGGCAGAGGGCGGCGGCTAGAGGATGCCCTCGCCGAGCTGGTCGACGAGGGGGAGGACGCGGAAGGGGACCTGCTCGGTCAGGGCGATGTGGGTGGCGGTGCGCTCGATGCCGCTGACCTCGAGGATGCGGTTGATGACGTCCTGGAGGTGGGGGTTGCTCCGTGCGACCAGACGGCAGTGGAGATCGCCGGGGCCGGTCATGGTGTGGGCCTCGATCACCTCGGGGATCTCGCTGAGGTGCTTGGTGACGTCGTCGAGCCGGCCCTGGGCGATGTCGAGGGTGACGAAGGCCAGCACCTCGTAGCCGAGCGCCCCGAGATCGAGGTCGGGGTCGAACCCGGTGATGACCCCGCGGGTCTGCAGCTTGTCCAGCCGGGCCTGTACGGTTCCCCTCGCCACACCGAGCTGTCGCGCCAGCTCCATGATCCCGGCCCGGGGGGTGGCGGCAAGAGCCCTGATCAGGTTTGCATCGAGCCCGTCGATCGTCATGATCATAATGTACACTAACTGGCCGATTTGGCTAGTCATTTCGTGCAGTGTTGACGAGATCTGTTGACGGATCCGTCGATCCACGGTCTCCTGCCGGGATGCCCACCCGCGCGCCCGCTCCCCCCGCCGCCCCGCCCCGCCTCGGCGGTGTGGACCACCTCGAGTGGTGGGTCGGCAACGCCCGGACGTTCGCCGGCTTCCTGGCCGCCGCCTTCGGCTTCACCCCGGTGGCCTACGCCGGGCCCGAGACCGGCCGTCGCGACCGGGTCTCCTACCTGCTGCGCCAGGGCAGCGTGCAGATGCTGGTGTCGGGCGCCCTCGATCCCGAGTCGCCCATCGCCGAGCACGTCCGCCTCCACGGCGACGGCATCCGCGACGTGGCCTTCCTGGTCGACGATGTCGACGGGGCCCACGCCGCCGCCGTCAGCCGAGGCGCCACGAGCCTGCGGGAGCCGGCCGACGACCACGACGAGCACGGCACGATCCGCCACGCCGCCGTCAGCACCTACGGCGAGACGGTGCACACCCTGCTCGACCGCAGTCGCTACGACGGTCCGTTCGCGCCCTGGTTCACCACCACCGACCTGCACACGGTCCCCGGCCACCCCGTCGGGCTGACCCGCATCGACCACGTCGTCGGCAACGTCGAGAAGGGCAGCCTCCAGCGCTGGGTCGACTTCTACACCCGGGTCTTCGGGTTCCAGTCGATGGTCCACTTCGACGACGACCAGATCTCCACCGAGTACTCCGCCCTCATGTCCACCGTGGTGTGGAACGGCGATTCGGTGGTCATGCCGATCAACGAGCCGGCCGACGGGCGCAAGAAGAGCCAGATCGAGGAGTACCTCGACTTCTACCGCAGCCCCGGCGTCCAGCACATCGCCCTCGCCACCGACGACATCATCGCCACCGTCCGGGCCCTCGACGAGCGGGGCGTGCGCTGCATGACCGTCCCGCCGGAGTACTACGACGACGCCAGGGCCCGCATGCCCGACCTCGACCTGCCGTGGGACGAGCTGGCCCAGCTCGGGATCCTCGTCGACCGCGACGAGCACGGGCACCTGCTCCAGATCTTCACCGAGACCGTGACCGACCGGCCCACCGTCTTCTTCGAGGTCATCCAGCGCGAGGGCGCCCGCGGCTTCGGCGAGGGCAACTTCAAGGCCCTGTTCGAGGCCATCGAGCGCGAGCAGGACAAGCGCGGCAATCTCTGATCATGGTCAACATGCCGCCGCAGTGGGAGCGGGGGACGACGAGTCGCCAGGCGCACGTCGGGCTCCCGCCGGGCACGGTCGAGGAGGAGCACGGTCGCGACGGGTTCTACGGACCGGCGTCGCACCTCTACCGCCTCCACGCCCCGACCGGCTGGACGTCGGTCGACGGGCCGGCGATGCACCGGGCCTACGACACCGAGTCGCTCGAGGGCGCCGACGACGACCTGTGGCCGACGCTGATCGTGGGCAACGACCAGGTGGCCATCGGCGTCCAGAAGCTGGACCGGGGGCGCGAGGAGTTCCTGCGCGACGCCGACGGCGACCTGTGCTGGTTCGTCCACCACGGCACCGGCACCCTCCGCACCGAGTACGGCCCGCTGGCCTACGCCCCCGGCGACTACCTGATCGTCCCCCGGGGCACCACGTTCCGGTTCGAGCCGGCGGCGCCGACCCACCTGTTGGCCATCGAGGCCATCGGCTCGCGCTACCAGCTGCCCGACCGCGGGCTGCTCGGCCGGCACGCCCTGTTCGACCCGGCGGTGGTCGAGGTGCCCGAGCCCGAGGCCATCGACGAGGCCGGCGAGTTCGTCGTCGTCGTCAAGCGCGACGGCCACGGCACCCGCGTCACCTACCCGTTCCACCCCTGCGACGTCGTGGGCTGGAAGGGCGACCTGGCCCCGATGCGGCTGCCGGTCGAGGCCATCCGGCCCGTCGTCTCGCCCCGGTACCACCTGCCCCCGTCGGCCCACACGACGTGGGTCGCCGATGGCTTCGTGGTCTGCACCTTCGCCCCCCGCCCGATGGAGACCGACCCCGAGGCCCTGCGGCTGCCGTTCTTCCACCGCAACGTCGACTACGACGAGGTGATCTTCTACCACCGGGGCCAGTTCTTCAGCCGGGCCGGCATCGGCGAGGGCTTCGTCACCTTCCACCCCAGCGGCCTCCACCACGGCCCCCAGCCGGCGGCCCGCCAGCGCGACGCCGAGGCGGCGGCGGCGAGCAACGGTGGTGGGTCCGTGGGTCCGCCCCGGATGGCCGACGAGGTCGCCGTCATGGTCGACACCCGACGGCCGCTCCACCCGGGGCCGGGAGCCGGCGCCATGGAGGTCGACGCCTACGTCGCCTCGTGGGCCGAGGGCACCGCGCCGCGGTGAGGTACGCCCGGGCCGAGGTCGACGGCACGGTGGTCGCCGCCATCGTCGACGGCGACGCCCTCGTGCCCTTCGCCCGCGAGGGCGCCGACCTGCCCGTCGGTGGCGCCCAGGACGCGCTCGTCGTCGCCGCCATGGCCCGCGCTGCACCTCCTGTCGTCGGCGACCCGATCCCGGCCGGAGACGCCCGGCTGCTCGCCCCCGTCGGCCACCCGCCGTCGGTCCGGGACTTCTACGCCTTCGAGGCCCACGTGGCCACCGCCCGCCGAGGCCGGGACCTGGAGGTCGACCCGGACTGGTACGAGCTGCCGATCTTCTACTTCTCCAACCCGGCGTCGATCGTCGGTCCCGACGACGTCGTGGTCACCCCGCCGGGCTGCGCCCAGCTCGACTACGAGCTCGAGGTGGCCGCCGTCATCGGGCGCGAGGTGGCCGACCCGGCCGCCGACGACTGGCTCGACGCCGTGGCCGGCTTCACCGTCATGAACGACTGGTCGGCCCGCGACCTCCAGGCCCGCGAGATGCGCCAGATGCTGGGGCCGGCCAAGGGCAAGGACTTCGCCACCTCGCTGGGGCCGTGGCTCGTCACGCCGGACGAGCTCCCCGGCGTCGAGACCGGTCGCCCGGAGGCCGTCATGGTCGCCCGGGTCGACGGCGTCGAGCGGAGCCGGGGCCAGCTGGCGGACATCCACCACTCGTGGGGCACGTTGCTCGAACATGCCGGCCGCGGGACCCGTCTGCGGCCGGGCGACGTGATCGGGTCGGGCACCGTCGGCACCGGCTGCATCCTCGAGCTCTCGCTCACGCACGGGTCCGAGGCCGAGCCCTGGCTGGCGCCGGGGTCGGTCGTCGAGCTGGAGGTGGAGGGGCTGGGGCGCCTTCGCAACGCCGTCTCCCGATAGGTTGAGCACCCGCCGGGGACCACGCGACGAGGGCACAGGAGACCAGGGTGAGCGGAGCGGACGCGGGCATCCCCGCCGGCGGCATCCAGGTGCAGGTCGTGCACGGCCATCCCCTGGTCGACCGGGCGGCGGCGATCTACCAGGAGATGCTCGCCGCCGCCGGCGTGGAGAGCGCGGGCACGCTGCCCCCGCCCCAGGGCCGGGCGCCGATGCGCACCAGCTTCCACGTGGCGATCGACGCCGACGGAACGGCCCTCGGCGTGGTGCACGTGACGCTCGGGAACCTCGAGGACCTGGCCATCGCGCCCCTCGTCGAGCCCGAGCAGCGGCTGGCCGCGCCCATCTGCGAGGCGCCCGCCATCGCCGTCTTGCCCGAGGCCACCGGCCGGGGCGTCACCGAGCTGCTCTACCGCTCGGTGTACTGCTTCGCCCGGCGCCAGGAGGCCCGCAGCCTCGCCACCCTGGTCGATCCGCTCACCCTCGAGCTGTTCCGCGAGGACTACGGCATCCTCTTCCGCCAGCTCGGCCCCGTCACCAGCCACCGGGGGCTGGATCTGATCGCCGCGGGGGAGGAGCTCCACACCCTCGAGGAGGGCCTGCGCCGCAGCCGGCCCGAGTTCCTCGACTTCCTGACCGAGCCCTTCACCCCCTCGGAGCGCATCCGCTTCGGGCTGTAAGGAGCCGAGCCGCCGGGCGAGGCGACACCCCGGATGGGTGGGGCAGGCCGAACCCCGGGACGGGTGACCTCACGCTGGGTCGGGCACCATCGTTCCCGGATGATGCGGCCATGACCACCGATCCCACCGCCGTGCTGACGGCGTCGCCGCCGGAGGTGTCCGAGCGGCACCCGGCCTGGCGGATCCTCACCGAGCCCTTCACCGCCCGCACCTGGCGGGAGGCCGGGTACTTCCTGCTCAGCTATCTCCTCGGGGGCGTCGGGCTGGCCTACGTGCTCACCGCCGCCTCCCTGGCCCCGGTGCTCCTGATCTTCGTCGTCGGCGTGCCGCTCATCGGCCTGATCGTCCTGGGTGGACGGGTCCTCGGCCGGCTCCAGCGGGGGATGGTCCGGATCCTCCTCCAGGAGGAGATCCCGGCGCCCTCGGCGTTCCGGGGCCGGGAGGGTTTCCTCCCGTTCGTGGTGTCGACGCTGGCCGACGGGGTGGGGTGGAGGGCGCTCGCCTACCAGGTCCTCAAGGCGCCGTTCGTGGTGATCGGCGGCTACGCCCTGATCGTGTGGACCGGCATGGCCGTGGGCTTCGCCACCTACCCGGTGTGGTGGGCGGTGTTCGTCCCGGAGAACGTCGACGCCCAGGGTCGGATCCGTGACTCGGGGATTCAGTTCGGCGACTGGTACGCCGACACGTGGCCCCGTGCCCTGTTCATCTGCGCCCTGGGCGTGGCCGCCCTCCTCGCCACGCCGTGGCTCCTCCGGCCGATCGTCACCGTCGACCGCTACCTGGCCCGGACGCTGCTCAGCCGGAGCGCCCGCGACTCCCTGGTGGCCCGGCTGGCCGACACCCGCACCCGGGCCGTGGTCGACGCCGACGAGCGGCTGCGGCGCATCGAGCGCGACCTGCACGACGGCGCCCAGGCCCGGATGGCGGCCATCGCCATGAGCCTGGGCCAGGTGCAGGAGGACCTCGACGACGAGGACGTGCCCATCGACCGCGAGCGGGTCCGGCGGCTGGTCGACGCCGCCCACGCCAACTCCATGACCGCCATCGGCGAGCTACGCGATCTGGCGCGCGGCATCCACCCGCCGGTGCTCGACATCGGTCTGGGCCCGGCGCTGGCCGACCTGGCCGCCACCAGCGCCGCCAGCGTCGAGCTGCGGCTCCCGCCGGGCGAGCCCCGTCTCCCGGCCGAGATCGAGTCGGTCGTCTACTTCTGCGCCGCCGAGCTGATGGCCAACGTCGCCCGTCACAGCGGCGCCCGCCGGGCCGTGATCGACCTGGCCGTCGTCGACGACGACCTCCGGCTGCGGATCACCGACGACGGC
>DASYLG010000445.1:0-6027 GCA_036009685.1 Iamia sp.
GCTTCGGCGACCTTGGCTTCGGTGTCGGGGCTGGCCAGGAGGCTGCGGCCGGACTCGGGGTCGAAGAGGTGGATGGCGCGGGCGTCGACCCAGAGCTCCTGGTCGGCCTGCTCGCGGGCCTCGCTGCGGACGTCGAGGCGGGCGACGACCTCGACCTTGCCCTCCGCGCTCACCCCGATGGCCACCTTCTCGAGGTCGGCGGCCAGGTCCGACAGGGTGTGGGCGGCGGCGCCCTCGACCTCGAAGTGGGCGAACATCTCCGAGCCCAGCCACTCGATCACATCGACGTGGGCGGTGAAGGTGGCGCCCGGGGCCTCACGGTCGCCGACCAGCTCGGCGTCCTCGAAGTTCTCGGGCCGGATGCCGGCGATGACCTCGCCCCCCGCCCCGGACTCGAGCCGGTCGGTGACGGCGCTCGGCAGGTCGAGCTCGGCCATCGGCAGGGTCAGGGTGTGGCCGTCGAGCGTGCCCGGCAGCAGGTTCATGGCCGGTGACCCGATGAACCCGGCCACGAACAGGTTGGCAGGGTGGGAGTAGAGCACCCGGGGCGAGTCGACCTGCTGGACCTCGCCCCGCCGCATCACCGCCACCCGATCGCCCAGGGTCAGCGCCTCGACCTGGTCGTGGGTGACGTAGATCGTGGTGGTGCCCAGGCGCTGCTGGAGCTTCGAGATGGTGGTCCGCATCTGGACGCGCAGCTGGGCGTCGAGGTTCGACAGCGGCTCGTCCATCAAGAACGCAGCCGGCTCGCGCACGATGGCCCGGCCCATCGCCACCCGCTGGCGCTGGCCGCCGGAGAGGTTGCCGGGCTTGCGGTCGAGGTGCTCGGTCAGCTCCAGCATCCGAGCCGCCTCCTCGACCTTCTTGCGCATCTCGTCCGCCGGGACCTTCCGCAGCTTGAGCGGGAACTCCATGTTCTGGCGCACGGTGAGGTGGGGGTAGATGGCATAGCTCTGGAAGACCATCGCCATGTTGCGGTCCTTGGGGTCGACGTCGTTGACTCGCTCGCCGTCGACCCGCATCTCGCCGGTGGTGATGTCCTCCAGCCCGACGATCATGTTGAGCAGCGTCGACTTCCCGCAGCCCGAGGGTCCGACGAGGATGAAGAACTCGCCGTCGCCGATGGTGAAGTCGGCCTCCTTCACGGCGGCGAAGCCGTCGCCGTACTGCTTGGAGACCTTGTCGAGGACGATCTCGGCCATGGGTGCGGTGCCTCCTGGGGGCTGGCTCAGCCCTTGACCGCGCCGGACGTCAATCCGGACACGATGCGGCGCTGGAAGATGAGGACCATCACGATGATGGGGACGGTGACGAGGACCGACGCCGCCGCGATCTGGCCCGTCGGGAACGTGAACTGCGACGACCCGGTGAAGAAGGTGATGGCGGCGGGGACGGTGCGGGCCTTGTTGGTGGATGTGAGCGACGTGGCGAACAGGAAGTCGTTCCAGGCGAAGATGAAGACGAGGATCGCCGAGGTGAACATGCCCGGTGCCGCCAACGGGGCGATGACCTTGCGGAAGGCCTGGAACGGGGTGGCGCCGTCGATGCGGGCCGCCTTGTCGAGGTCCCACGGGATCTCCCGGAAGAACGCCGACAGCGTCCAGATGGCCAGCGGGAGGGTGAAGGTCATGTACGGGATGATCAGCCCCGGCCAGGTGTCGAACAGGTGGAGGTCGCGCCACATGTTGAAGAGCGGGCCGATGATGGAGACCGGCGGGAACATGGCGATGGCCAGCGCCCCCGACATGATCAGGGTCTTGCCCGGGAAGTCGAGCCGCACGATGGCGTACGCCGCGAACGTGGCCAGGATCACCGCCAGCAGGGTGGCGATGAGGGCGATGCCGATCGAGTTCCACAGCGCCGCCTTGAACTGCTCGTCCTTGAAGACGCCACCCTCGCCCGTGTAGTTGTCGAGCGTCGGGTTCTTCGGCCAGAAGCTGCCATCGGTCACGTCCGCGGCCGGCTTCAGCGACAGCGTCACGATCCACGCCACCGGGATGAGGGCGTAGAGGATCACGATGACGATGCCCGCCCCCCAGAAGATCCGGTCGCGGGTGCCGGTTTGCGGGCCCGGCTTCACAGCACGTCCTCCGACCCCACCCGCCGCCCTGAAGGCGTCGGCTTCGCCGACATACTCATGACTCTCCCCGCTGCTGGGCCAGGCTCGTGCCGAAGCCCTTCACGAAGAGGAAGGCGATGATCACGACGCAGACGAAGATCAGCACCGACACCGCCGATCCGAGGCCCAGGTTGAGCCGGCTGACCAGGGTCTTGTAGCCGAGGATGGACACGTTCTCGGTCTCCTGCGCCCCGCGGGTCATGACGAAGACCGAGTCGAAGATGCGGAAGGCGTCGAGCGCCCGGAAGAGCAGCGCCACCAGGATGGCCGGCTTCATCAGCGGGATGATCACCTTGCGCAGCCGGTAGCCGGCCGACGCTCCGTCGACCCGGGCGGCGTTGACCACGTCGTCGGGCACGAGCGTGAACCCGGCCAGCAGCAGGAGCGACATGAACGGCGTCGTCTTCCAGATCTCGGCCAGGATGATGACGAGGTACGAGCTCCACTTCTCGGTGAACCAGCTCTGCTCCGTCCCCAGCAGCCCGTTGACGAAGCCGGTGGTGGGATCGAAGGCGAAGCGCCAGGCGAAGGCGGCCACGACGGTGATGATCCCGTAGGGCACCAGGATCGCCGAGCGGACCGGGCCCCGGCCGAAGATGGCCCGGTGCATGACGAAGGCCAGGGCGAAGCCGAGGAGCAGCTCGATCACCACCGAGACCACCATGATCACCGTGGTGTTGACGAGGTCCTGCCACCACAGCGAGTTGCCCAGCACGGCGATGTAGTTGTCGAACCCGACGAAGCCCCGATCGTCGGGGAACCGGAGGTCGTAGCGCTGGGTCGAGAGCCACAGGGCGTAGGCGATCGGGTACCCGGTCACCAGCACCATCACGGTGACCGCCGGCGCGCACAGCAGGAGCCCGAGCTTGCGCTCGGAGCGGGCCCGCCCGGACAGCTTCGGTCCCGGGCCGACCTCCCGAGCGGCGGCGCTGGCGGCGGGGGTCGCGGCCGTCACAGCAGCCCCTCGCCCTTCAGGGCCTGCTCGATGGCGTCGCGCAGTCGGTCCACGTCGGCCTCCGGATCGATGTCGGCGGTGGGGTGCAGGATGCTGATGATCGCCAGCGACACGTCGTTGTAGAACGGGGTGCGGGGCCGGAGGGTGGCCCGGTCGAGGGCCTCCTTCATCTCGGCGGCGTAGGGGAACAGCTTGACCCCCGCCTCGTTCTCGGCCTCGGTGACCTCGGGGTCGTCGTAGAGCGCCTCGGTGACCGGGAGCAGCCCGGCGTCCTGGGCGTTGCGGGTCTGGTTGGGCTCGCCGGCCAGACAGGTGGCGGCCTCGACGGCGAGGTCGGGGTGATCGCCGTAGGCCCCGATGCCGATGTTGAACCCGCCGGCCACCACGGTGGAGGGGACGTCGGGCTCGACCGACGGGAACGGCGCCCAGGCCATCTGCTCGGCGATGTCAGGCGCCAGCTCGTTGGCGCTGGGCCAGACGAAGCCGTAGTTGACGAGGAAGGCGGCATCGCCCGACTCCCAGCCCTGGCGGCCCTGATCCTCCTGGGCGGTGGCCAGGGCGGGCGGGGCGTGGGACGAGGTGGAGACGTCCCGCAGCACCTCGAGCGCCCTCCGGGTGGGCTCCTCCTCGAGGCTGACCTCGGTGCCGTCCTCGTTCAGGATGGAGCCGCCGGCCGAGGCCAGCAGGCTGGCGAACCACACGACCAGGCCCTCGTAGCGCTGGCCCTGCTCCCAGATCTGGTGGGGCTCGCCGTCGGCCTCGAGTTGATCGGCGGCATCTAGCATCTCGTCCCAGGTGGCCGGTGGCTCGTCGGTGAGGTCCTTGCGGTACCAGAGCAGCTGGGCGTTGGTGTTGAGCGGGATCCCGTAGACGGTGTCCTCGAAGGTGGCGCTCTCGACCGCCGTCTCGAGCCGGCCGTCGGTGGCCGCCGCGACCTGATCCTCGGGCCACGGGCGGATCCACTCGGCGTTGGCGAACTCGGCCGTCCAGATGACGTCCATGTTCATGAGGTCGATGTCGCTGTCCCCGGCGGCAAGGCGTCGCACCAGCTGCTCGCGCTGCTCGTCGGCGTTGGCCGGCAGGGCCTGGAGCTCGATCTCGTAGCGCCCCTCGGCGGCCTCGTTGCAGTCGTCGATGGCGGTTCCGAAGACACCGCCGGCCTCGTCGCGGGCGTACCACTTGAGCACCGGGGTGCCGCTCTCGTCGCCGCCCCCACACGCCGTGGCCGTGACCGCGAGGGCGGCGCCCAGCATGAGGGCGAGGGCACGGTGGGCGACGGGGCGACGGCGATGGGGGCAGGAGGACAACGCGGGCTCCGGGATGGGGCGGGGGCCGGGGCGGTGGGGACGACAGCGCCCGGGTCACGCCGGAAGGGTGTCAGGCGTCACGCGGACGGGTGACACGGTTCCCACCGTCGGGTCCGGCAAACCTCATGGCTCCGGATGACCCGGAGGCGACCCGATCAGCCGGCGTCGCCACCGACGTCGGCCGCGGTCGCCCGCAGACCGTCGAGCACGGCCTGGAGGTCGTCGGGCAGCGGCGACGACGCCGCCACCCTCTCCCCCGTCACCGGGTGCAGGAAGGCCAGGTCGGCGGCGTGGAGGAACGGCCGGGAGGACACGATCCGCGTGCGGCCGCCGCCGTACTTGGCGTCACCCACGATGGGGTGCTCGATGGCCCGCATGTGGACCCGGATCTGGTGGGTCCGGCCCGTCTCCAGCCGGCACTCCACCAGGGCCACGGGGCTGGGATCGGCGAAGGTCTCCCGCACCTGGTAGCGGGTGCGGGCCTCCTTGCCGTCGGCCCGCACGGCCATGAGCGTGGGCTGGCGGGGCGAGCGCCCGATCGGGGCGTCGACCAGGCCGCGGGGCGGATCCGGGTGGCCGCTGACGAGGGCGAGGTAGCGGCGCTCGACCGTGCGGGCCGACAGCTGGCCCACGAGGCTGTCGTAGGCCACCTGGGTCCGGGCCACGACCAGCAGGCCCGAGGTGTCGCGGTCGAGGCGGTGGACGATGCCGGGCCGCTCGGGGTCGCCCACGCCGGCGATCTCGGGGAACCGGGCCAGCAGCCCGCCCACCAGCGTCCCGGTGGCGTGACCGGCGCCCGGGTGGACCACCAGGTCGGGCTGCTTGTCGACGACGATCACATCGTCGTCGACGAGGACGACGTGGACCAGGACGTCCGGGTCGGGCTGTGGGGCGGTGTCGAGGACGGTGTCGTCGACGACGACCTCGACCCGGGCGCCCTCGGCGACCCGCTCGGACACCTTGGTGACGATCTCCCCGTCGGCGGTCACGGCCCCGGCGGTGACGAGGGCCGCGGCCTCGGCCCGGCTGACATCGGCCACCAGGGCGACCAACCGGTCGAGACGCTGCCCGGCGAGGGCGGGGGGCACGATCTCGGAGTGGAGGCTCACGAGGGGGTCGGGTCGTCGGCGCGCTCGGCCTTGGGGTCGCCGTGGACGATCGACGCCAGCACCAGGAACAGGGCGCCCCCGACGACACCCATGTCGGCCACGTTGAAGATGGGCCACCACTGGACGTCGATGAAGTCGACGACGGCGCCGCCCATGAAGCCGGCCTCGGTGCCGGCCGGCCCGCTGCGGAGGGCGCGGTCGAGCAGGTTGCCCACCGCCCCGCCGCTGACCATCCCGGCGGCGACGGCGCCGAGCCGTGAGGCGCTGTGGCCCGACCACAGCAGCCAGCCCACCACGACCAGGGCGAGCAGGGCGATGTACGGCCCCAGCTCGAGGTCGGACCCGACGCTGAACGAGGCGCCCGTGTTCCAGGTGAGGGCGAAGCGGAGCGACCCGACGGCATCGACGATGCGCCCGTCGGACAGGCGGGTCAGGGCCCACTTCTTCGAGCCCTGGTCGACGGTCAGCAGGACGAGGGCGACGCCGGTGACGAGCCCGCCGCGCGCCACTCGGGGCCGCCAGGCGCGCCCGCTCGGC